>DATNQN010000056.1 GCA_036703985.1 Leptolyngbyaceae cyanobacterium | reverse complement strand
TGGGGGGATGGAGAGATGGGGGGATGGGGAGGTGGGGAGGTGGGGGGATGGGTGTTTGTAGTGAGGACTTCAGTCCTCAGATCAAATGTTTTGTTAACAACTCAGAAGTAACTTTTTCGAGCTTATTCGAGTAGTGATTTTGAGGAATTTTTTACCACAGATATCCACAAATGAACACAGATGAACACAGATGAACACAGATGAACACAGATATAGGTGATAGCTTTGCCTGGATCGTGAAGTGGATAAATATAGCAACCGTCAAGGCGGTTAAGGCATTATTAATTGCTGAAATTCTCACTCCTAGTAGTCCGCTAAATTGATTTTGATTGGTTGTTGGAGAGCCAGAAACCCGGTTTTTTAGAAAAACCGGGTTTCTTTAACTGAAATACACTCTAGTTTTAATTACCGAATTCAATTTAAAAAAGCATTGAAAAGATTTAATGTCCGCAATCTTTGATTGGCAACTAAGGCGTCATATTGTAGTTTGATGCGTAACATAGAACGAACGCGGGCGCGTAATTCTATGCTGTTGACGGGTTTGGATAAAAAATCATCGGCACCGGCGTTTAAACAGCGAGCTAAGTCTTCTTTGGAATTTAAAGCGGTGACCATGATAATTGGAATATGAGACCAACGTTCGTTAGATTTTAGCAGTTGGCAAGTTTCAATACCATCCATTTGAGGCATCATTAAGTCTAGCAAGATGACATCGGGTTGAATATCATCGATTTGCTCTAATGCTGCTTGACCGCTACTGACATAAGTTAATTTATAACCTTCTCTATATAATAATCCTTCTATTACTTCAAATATGCTTTCTTCATCATCGATGATGAGTATACAGTATTGCTTATTTTCTTGTTCTTTCATAGGGGTAAATTTTAGTTATTAAATATTATGATTTGGCTTGGTTGAGGTAATGCTCGATCGCCTGCACTAGCTTTTTCAAGCTGACTGGTTTGGCTAGATACTCGTCAACTCCCGCTGCCAAGCATTTTTCTCGATCTCCTGGCATGGCAAGGGAGGTGAGGGCGATAATGGGTACTCGCGGGGATGGATTTGTCAATTCTTCCCCTATTGACCTAATTTGGCGAGTGGCTTCTAAACCATCCATTTCGGGCATTTGAATATCCATTAAAATCAAATCGGGATGTAATTCTTGGTTTAGTTGCACTGCTTCCCGTCCGTTGAGGGCTATGGCAACTCGATAGCCTTTCACTTCTAGGTATTCCACTATTGTAGAGAGATTTGTCTCGTTATCCTCTGCTAATAAAATTAAAGGAGAGGATATTTCTTGCGGGACAGTTGATGGTATGGAACGTTGGTGAAATAAGAGAAATTTGCGCCATGCTATTTGGAACTGACTGCGAGAAAATGGCTTAACTATATAAGCGGCTACTCCCCATTCTTCTGCTTTGCCCGGTTCATCGACTACAGAGATAATCAAAATAGGGATATCTTGGGTTTGGGGGTTAGCTTTGAGTTGCGATAAAACATCCCAACCAGAGCGATCGGGTAATTGTAAATCTAGGATAATGGCGTCAGGCTTCATCCTCAAGGCTTCTTCAACGGTACCGGTTCCTAAAGAGAGAATGAGTGAATTGGGTACGCCTAATTCTTGCAGGTAACGCGCAACTTGTTCGGCGGCGGGGGGTGAGTCTTCGACGATGAGGACTCTTTGCAAGTTGTGGGCTAGGTTAATTTGGGGAGAGGAGACGGTTGGAGTGGATGAGAGGGAAAGGGTTTCTGGTTTCCAAGGTAGAGAAACGGTGAAGCGACTACCTCGATCGATCTCGCTTTGTAGTGCGACGCTACCGCTGTGGAGTTCTACGACTTGTCGCACTAAAGCGAGTCCCAAACCCGTACCTTTGTAACGGCGGGTGAAGGAACTGTCTAACTGCATGAAGGGTTGGAAGAGTTTGCCGATATCTTCGGGGGCGATGCCGATGCCGGTGTCTACTATGCTAAAGTGGATGACTTCATGTTCGCGATCGATCTGTACTTCGATCCAAACTTCCCCTCCTTCTGGTGTAAATTTGACCGCGTTACTTAATAAGTTAATTAACACTTGTCGCATTCTGCGTTCGTCTACTACTACTTTGCCAATGCGGGGTGGAATATGGGAGGAAAGTTTGATTTGTTTTTGATGGGCTTGTTGTCTGACAAAGGCTAGACTTCCTTCACATAATCCTTGAATATCAGTCGGATCTAATTGCAATTCCAATTTGCCAGATTCGATTTTAGCTAGGTCTAAAACATCGTTGATCAGTTCTAATAAATGTTGACCGCTTTGTTCGATGGTGGCTAATTTTTGATGCTGTTTGGCGGTGAGGGGGCCAAAAACTTCGTCTCGCAATACTTCGGAAAGACCGAGAATTGCCGTTAGGGGGGTGCGGAGTTCGTGACTCATATTGGCGAGAAATTCGCTTTTGGCGCGGTTGGCAGCAAAGGCGGTTTGGGCTGCTTGTTGTTGAGCGATTTCGGCTTGGGATCTGGCAATACCGATGGCGATTATTTCTCCGACTAATTTGAGTAGGTTGATTTCTTCATCCGTCCATTTTTTGGAGTAGCGAATTGTATCTAAACCGATTAATCCTATAACTTTGCCTTGGTAATTAATTGGTAACTTAATAATTGATTTAATGGATTGATATTCAAATTCGGTTTTTTCTTGGTTAGCTTCTGGTGGCAATTCTGCTATGCAGGGAATTTGGACGATGTTGCCTTGCAGGATTTGACGATTTACCCAAGGGTAAGATTGAATGGGGATGGCTTGCAGTTTGTCGATCGATGGCTCGATATTTGTCGCGCACCACTCGTGGGTGTTAGTCATCTGGTTGGGAGTTTCCGAATAGCGGATGATATAACTGCGATCGCTATTGGTAAATTCACCGATTACTTGCAGGGTAAAGTTAATCGCCGTGTCGATATCTCGATCGAGGAAGGCGCGAGAGATGCTGCTGAGCATACTATCAGTAATCGAACGTTTGCGAATGATTTCTTCTGCTTGTTGGCGTTCTAGTTCTGCTCCCGCTCTGGCGGCAAAGATTCTTAAGATTAATTCTCTTCCCGGATCGCGCTCCATTGGTTTGATATCTAGCACTGCCAAATGACCCAAAACCTTACCTGTTGAGTCAAACATGGGAATGCCTAAATAGCTGACTACGCCTAAGTCAATTAAATATCGATCTTCGGGAAAACGATCGGGAATATTATCGGGATAAAAGCAAGTTGTACCTGTTAAAACGGTTTCGCAAGGAGTATTGATGAAGTCGTATTCTATCTCATCGCTCCAGGTTTCTCCCGTCCAAAAAGCTAACGGAAGGACTTTAGAATTAAGGAAAGGGAGTGTTTCTAAATTTTGCCTAGAGCCAACTAATTCCGTTACTATGGCATACCGAACTTTTAGTACTTGAGCGAGATAGCGGACGCAATCATGAAAGAATTCTTTTCCTGTTTTGGCGGCGGTTCCTTCGACGATTAATTGTAAGGCTTCTTCTCGTTGTTTGCGATCGGTGATGTCGGTGTGAGAACCTACCATGCGAATTGGTTTTGCTTGTTCGTCCCAAAGTGCTTTTCCCCGGTCTAAAATCCATTTATAGCTGCCATCTTTGCACCGCAAACGATATTCGGCAACGTAATAAGGGGTAGTTTGATTAATGTGGGCTTCCCAAGCTTTCGTGGCTAATTCATAATCTTCTGGATGTACGCGCGTTACCCATTCATCGTGGTTGTTGGCAATTTCCCAGTCTTGGTATCCCAGCATTTCTTTCCAGCGGCTGGAGTAGAAGATTTCCCCTGTTTTCAGATTCCAATCCCAAATGCCGTCATTGTTTCCTTGTAATGCTAACTGCCATCGTTCTTCGCTGATTTTGAGTGCTTCTTCTGCTTGTTTGCGATCGCTAATGTCGCGAGCTACCCAAGCAACGATATTTTCTGATGTGGGGGAAATACTGCTGGCAAACCAAATGGTTTGCTTGTCTACGATTAAACTGTATTCAAAATTGATAATTTCTTGAGTATCTAATGCTTGTCTGACTTGATGCCAAAAAGTTTCTGAATGCTCGTCTAAGAAGAATTTGTCGATGGTTAAACTCAAAACGTCTTGATGAGAATGATATAATTTTTGATAGTTGGTGGGAGCGGCTTTCACATTTTGTTTTTCCGCATCGATCATTAATACGATATCGGTCATCGCTTCAAAGAAAGCTCGCACTTCTGCTTCGGAGGAACGTAGTTTATTTTCTAGTAACTGGCGATCGCGAATTTCTTGTTGCAATTGATCGGTTCTTTGGTTTACTTGCTTTTCTAGGGAATGGGAATAATTTTCTAATTCGGTTTTGTATTGCTGTAATTGCTGGCTCATTTGATTAAAAGAGCGTGCCAGTACTGCCAGTTCATTTATATTAGTGATGGCTACATTTTGGTTTAATTCCCCTTTAGCAATTGCTTGACTGGCTTTACTCAGTCGCCACAGGGGTAAGGCGATCCAGCGTGCGGTGCCGATGCCAAGGGATACGGCGATGATGAAAGCGCCTAAACACAGCCAAATTGTGGTATTGGTGTTGGCATTTATTTGCGCCATAAAGTCGTCTTCTGGTACGACGATGACAATCAGCCAATCCAGTCCGTATTTATCTTTATAAGGGTTAACTCGCACGAATTGTGCTTTGCCGTTATGGATAAATTTAAGTTGTTGAGGTGTTTGAATATTGCTTAAATTTGTAAAATTTTTAGTTAAATATTTGGCGGTGATTCGAGTTAATTCTATGCTGCTATTAACGGCTTTCAATCTGGTAAGGTATTTTTGATTTGAGTTGGTAATATATGGTTTTTCTAAACTAGAAGTAGCGACAATTTCTCCCGAACGTTCCATGATAAAAGTTTGTCCAGAAGGAGAAATTTTTAAACTATGGAGGAACTTGCTGATGTCTGATAAGCTCAAATCTACGGAAAATACGCCTATTAGTTTTCCGGATGCTTCGTAGAGGGGTTGGATGGCTGCGAGACTAACAGTTTGTTCTACGATCCAAGGATAAATAGAAGTCCAGGTTGGTTTACCTGCGGCTTTGGCTTGGGTGTACCAGGGGCGCTGGAGCGGGCGATAGTTGGGAAATATCCGGACTTGTTTAACGATATTTCCTTGGCTATTTAAAGTAAAAGTGCGGAGATTTCCTCGGTCGTTTGCTTTTAAAATCGATAATAAAAACGAGCCATCGGATTCTTTTTCCGTCCAAATTATTTCTCCCTGACTGCTGGTAAAACAGATGGATGTGATGGATGGAAAAATTTGTTGTTTTTGCCAAAACAGGCGTTGCAGTTGTGGAAAATTGGCTAAGTCTAATTGGCTGTTTTGGACGGCATTGGCGTTAATTGCGTTGATGTGATGAGGGGTAGCGAGATAACTGTCTAGGCGTTCTTGAATTCGATTGCCCGTGTTGAACATTAATTGATTAACTAAATCTTCGATGGCTTTTTGCCCATTTTTAAAGGAGAGGTAACCAACTAAACTAACCGCACCCACGATTTGTAAAACGAACGGTATGACGATCGCATAGCGTAGGGGTATTTTGGGTGATTTTTTAGTGGTTGGAGGTGAGAGGTTCTCCGTTAACATAGGCTATTTAGTTCGGGAGCTAGTTAGTGAAATTGGTAGTTCGATCGCAAATGCCGCTCCTTGTCCCAAACTGGAAAAGCATTCAATTTTTCCTCGATGTTTTTCCGTAACAATTTGGTAACTAATCGACATTCCCAATCCCGTACCCTTTCCGATCGGTTTTGTGGTGAAGAAAGGATCGAAAATGCGCGATCTTAATTGTTCTGGAATGCCCGGGCCATTATCGCTAATGCGAATTTTGACGGTTTGGGTGGCGGGTAGTAATTCGGTGAAGATGCGGATGACGCTGGGATTTTGCTTCATTTGTGCTAGGGTGCGTTGTTTGTCCCGTTCTTCTAAAGCGTCGATCGCGTTCACCAAAATATTCATGAATACTTGATTTAATTGCCCTGGATAACATTCTACTGGCGGTAGGTTGCCGTAGTCTTTAATGACCTCGATCCCGGGAAAGTCAGGTCTTGGTTTGACTCGGTTATGCAGGATCATCAGGGTGCTTTCTATTCCATCGTGGATATCAACTAGTTTACATTCTGCTTCGTCAATGCGAGAGAAGTTTCGCAGGGCGGCGATAATTTCCCGAATTCGTTCTGCACCGACTTTCATGGAACGGAGTAGTTTGGGAAAGTCTTCTAGTAAAAAATCCAAATCCGTTGCTTCGATGATTTCTCGGACTTCCCAGGTGGGGTTTGGGTAAGATTTTTGATAGGTGGAGATCGCATTTAGCAAGCTTTCGGCATATTCGTTGGCGTGAGTCAAATTGCCATAAATAAAGTTGACGGGATTGTTGATTTCATGGGCGACGCCTGCTACCAGTTGACCTAAGCTGGACATTTTTTCGCTTTGCACTAGATGAGTTTGAGTTCGTTGGAGTTCGCGCAGGGCGTTTTCTAAGTCTTGTGTTTGTTGTCTGAGTTGAATTTCTGCTTGTTTGCGATCGGTAATATCGGTATGGATTCCGATCCATTCTCGAATCGTACCATCGGAATTTATTATGGGTACGCCGCGAGCGCTCATGTAGCGGTACTCGCCATCGGAACGGCGCAATCGATGTTCGATTCGGTATAAAGTTCGATTAGTAACGGCGGTTTGCCAAGCTAGTGCTGTATAGTTGCGATCGTCTGGATGAATGGCATTTAACCATTGCCAATCCTTACATTCATCATCGGTTTGTCCGGTGAAAGCGCACCAGCTAGGTTGTGGACTATTTACTTTGCCATCCGGATCGGTATTCCAAATAATTTGTGAAGTTGCTTCTACTAAACCACGGAATCTTTGTTCGCTGTGTTGTAATGCTTCTTCTGTTTGTTTGCGATGGGTGATGTTACTCATCGTCCCTACCATGCGGTAAAGTTCACCTTTTTCGTTTTTGAGAAATGCTCCATTATCTTCAACATATATATAGATGTCATCTTTTTGTTTAAGTCGGTATTCAGCATGATATTGAGTGCCTCTTTTCATGGATTCTTCGAGTAATCTTAAAGCTAATTGACGATCGTCTGGATGAATGTGCTGTTTCCACATTTCCAAATCGAATTGGCTAAATTCATGGGGAGAATAACCTGTAATTTTTTCTATGGCACCGCTCCAATTAACTTGCTCGGAAACCATGTCATAATCGTAAATTAACTGACCTGTTTGTTCGGCCACTAAACGGAAACGTTCTTCGCTAATTTGCAGGGCTGCTTCTGCTTGTTTGCGATCGGTAACGTCGATCAACAAACCATCCCAAATAATCGATTCATCTAGCTGTTTTTCTGGGTGAGAAATGCCCCTTATCCATTTGAGTTTGCCAGAAGGGGTAATCATTCGCCATTCCCATTCAAATTTGGCTAAATTTTGGCTGGAAATTTGGATGTTTTCTTCCAATTCCGGGCGATCGTCCGGGTGAACTAGTTCAAAGCATTTTAAGAATTGTGCGGGTTCTAATTCCAATAAATTACGGGAACCGGCAGAAACATAGGGAAACGACCTAGTACCATCAGGATCTAAACGAAGCTGACAAATTACTCCCGGTATGTTACTGGCTACTTTTTGGAAACGGGCTTCGCTTTCTTTGAGTAAAAAAGTGCGCTCTTCAACTCTTTCTTCTAACTGTTCGTTTAGTTGTAACAAAGCTGCTTCTGCTTGTTTGCGATCGCTAATATCGAGTAATAATCCGCAGAAAAACACGTCTCCATTTTCACTTTTAATCGGGGTTGATTTTCCCTGCCACCAACGAATTTCTCCATTAGGCTTAATTAAACGTCCTTCGTAGTGCCAAGGTATTGCGTTTTCTAATACTTGCTTTACGGAGTTCAGCAAATCGTTTAAATCATCAGGATGTACTAGTTGAAAAAAATTGTTCAAGTCGCCAATCATCTCACTAGCGGTAATACCTGCTAATTCGTAAATTCCTTCGCTGATATAATCGACTTTCCAAGTTCCATTTCGGTTAGCAAATTGAAAAATAGCTCCGGGCAAATGGGCGGCAACGTATTTGAGTCGCGTTTCCTGAATTGCCAAAGCGTTATCTACTTGTTGATAAACGAAGACTTGCTTTTCTAGTGTTTGATTGAGGTTAATTAGTTCGGATGTACGTTGTTTGATTTTTCGGTCTAGCTGCTGATTTAATAATTGTAATTCGGTGGTTTTTTGCTGAGTATCGGTTAATAAATATGCTTGCTGAATGGCGATATCTAAATGAGCGGCGATTTGCCGGGAAAAATCAATTTCTTCCTCTTGCCATTGGCGAATTGAAGAGCATTGATGAATACATAATAAGCCCCATAATTTTTCTTTGTATACAAGCGGTACGATTAAATTGGCTTTGATTTGAAAATTGGCGAGAATTTCGATGTGACATTCACTCAAATCGGCATTATAAATATCGTTAATTGCTTGTACTCTTCCTTCTTGATAATAGGTGACATATTTTTCCCCAAAGCAGCGATCGCTAACTTTAATCGCTAGCACCGAGTTGTATCCTTCCCGCACGTCTTCCGAGATAAATTCGCCGTCATTATAACCGGAATCTGGATAAAATTTAAATATGCCAACCCGATCGGCATCGAGTAGTTGGCGAACTTCTCTTGCCGTTCCTTGAAAAATCGTATTTAAGTCGAGGCTGGCTCGAATAGTGCTGATTACATTAAATAAAGTTCTTTGGCGAGCCATCCCAAAAGGTTCTGTAAACTTTGCTTGCAGCAAACTCACGACTTGTTGACGCAGTGCTTGTAATTCTTCTTGAAGAGATTGGTAAGTTTTAATATCTAAAGTTACAAAATTTTCTGCCATAATTTTTGTAATACCTAGTTAGTGCGATTTTAGATTGACCTCTTTTTTGTGGAGGTGGTTGCAGTTAGTTATTTTTCTGTTTTCCTAGTTGTTGTTTTTTCTGACATTTTGCACCATTCTCAACAAGACTTGAGAAACCGGGGTTCTTTACGAAAAATATAGACTTTCACGTTTAGCTATTGGCAATAAACCGATTTCTATGTCAGGTGCAAGACCTGAGTTTTCCCTCTGTTCCTCTTCAAAATGACTGCTTTGACGGAAATAGGATGCTTTTTCATCTAAATGCCGGGACTTGAGTTTTTTTGCTCCTTTGTGCTGAGAGCCGTTTGGGGATTAATACCTAAATGGAAAGAATCTAAATATGATGAACTTGCTCCCATGTACGCTGTAAAAATAATATTCTTTATTTGAACAGCTTTTAGGATGAAGATAGTGATTTTAAAGAGTCGTTAACAATCAGTTACGTTAGTTTACCGATCGAATGCACCTAACGATCGCAAAGTACCCTTTTGTGCTTCTGTTAAGCCCGTGACGCCGGAAATGTTCATCTCTTCGTAAATTCTCGCCGGTCTAAGAGTAGCGACGCACTTACTAGTCTCAGCCTTTATTTGCCAAAGTTTAATAGTTTCATCGTGACTCCCGCTCAGCAATATTTGACCATCCGGACTAAAAGCAACTGACCAGACTGAACTGTGATGCCCTTCTAATACTTGAATGCACTGCCCCGTGATTATATCCCAAATCCGAATTGTTTGGTCGATGCTACTACTTGCTAATAGTTGATGTTGGGGATTAAAAGTAACTGACCAAACTAAACTTTGATGTCCCGATAAATTGCGATCGCATTCGCCTGTCTGAATATTCCATAGTTTTACCGTGCCATCTTCACTGGCGCTAGCTAAACTTTTTCCATCCTTACTAAAACATATAGACCAAATTAAACCGCGATGTCCGACTAAGGTTTTTACGCATTCGCCAGTCGCCGTATCCCAAAGCCGAATGGTTTGATCGGCGCTGCTACTGGCGAGTAATTTGCCATCTGGACTAAAGGCTACCGATAAAACCCAACTCTCATGTCCTAACAAAGTTCTGCTAGTAAGATTTTCCGATAAATTCCAAAGGCGAATAGTTCGATCGGCACTAGCACTAGCTAATATTTTATTCTCCGGATCGAACGCTACTGACCAAACACAACCTGTATGTCCGATCAGGTGAAAAATACTTTTCTTAGTTTCTTTTTCCCACAACCAAATAGTTTTGTCTTCGCTGCTACTGGCCATCAATTTACCATCTGGACTGAAAGCGAGCGCGCGGATCGCTTTTTCGTGTCGCGTGGCGATAATTTGGCAGTTTTGGGTAGCGACATCCCACAGGCTAATGGTTTGGTTATTTCCCGCACAAGCAAAGGTTTTTCCATCCGGATTAAATGCGACGGCAAATACTGAATTGGTATAGCCTTGGATGGTTTTTAAGGGATAATAGGTTTGGTCTTGGCCGATTTGCCAAATTTTTAATATTTGCTTATCGCTGCCCGCGATCGCATTCCCATTGGCACTTAAAGCAATCGACCAAACTTGGCTGGTGTACCCCGATAAAACCTGGTAATATTCTGCTGTTTTAATATCCCAAAATTCGATTGCTTTCCCGTTACCGATTATTAAAGATTTTCCATCAACAGTAAAGGCAATAGACCAAACAAAAGTTAATTCGTCTTCTATGCTTTGGTAACATTCTCCATTTGCCAAATTCCAAAGTTTAATCACTTGGGCTTCGCAACTGGCTAAAGTTAACCCATCCGGGCTAAAAGTAACGGCAGAAATCTGATTGGTATGACCGAGGAGAATACTAGATATTTCTGCCTTTTGAACGTCCCAAATTTTGATAGTTCCGTCAGCACTTCCGCTCGCTAGTAATTTACCATCCGGACTAAAATTAACCGTATCTATTAAATCGTGATGTGCTTGCGATATAGTGATGCAACGAGCAGTATCTAAATCCCAAAGTTTAATCGCGCGATCGCTGCTACTGCTGGCTAGTAGCTGTCTGTCAGGACTAAAAGCAACCGACCAAACCCAATCTTCATGACCTTCTAACGTTTGTTTTATTTGTCCTAAATTAACATCCCAAATAACGATCGTTCGATCGAAACTACCGCTAGCTAGCATTTTTCCATCGGCGCTAAATGCTAGCGACCAAACCGTGCCGTGATGGGCTTTATTTTGACACAGTAATTTAGCATCGGCGACTTGCCAAAAACGCACTTCTCCATTAGCGTGTCCGGTGGCTAATATGCTGCCATCTGGACTCAACGCAATGCCGTAAATATTGCTAAATGTTTCGCTAAAAACGGATTTAGCAAAATGGGATTTAGTGAAGTTAAGTCCCCGTAAATTTACTCCTTGTAGATAAGCTTGCAAAATAGTCAGTTGAGATAAATCTTTCCCGGTTAGATCGGTTTGTAAATGTACCAATAGATTTAAAATATTACCTGCTACATAACCGGGAATTGATGATTTTTGAGAACGGAAAGATGCGAGAATATCCGTCAGTACTGAAATCAAATTTTCTTGAGAGCCAAACACCGTGAGTAGTTTCTGAGCGAGGGGATCGAGAATTAACTTAATTTGGGAATTCCGGATATAATCTTGGCTTTCTGCTTTGATGAGTGCCAAATATTTAAATAAATTAAGGTGCGCGATATTTCCTTTTGATTGACTGGTTTGGTAAATTTCTTCACAAACTTCTTCCAACAGCCGATCGTTGACGTATTCCATGACCACCGGTTGGAGGGTAAATTGCTGAAATCCTCCTGCTAAGTTAGTTTTGGTTTCGATTAGCGATCGCCAACCAATATATTCTAAAGTTTCTAAAAGCCTGCCCGGTGAAATGAGAGGAATAATATCTTCACGCAATTGGTTAATGTTAACTGGTTCTCGATTAATGGCCAACCAATAGATAATTTGCTTTTCTAAGGGTGAAAGGCGATCGAACTGTTCTGTTAATAAATTGCGAATTCCATTAAAAACCGCAATGTTTTGATTGATAAATTCTTCTATATTGCCAGCAAATAACTGTTGAATTGAACTGGCGACAATTTTTAAAGCGAGGGGATTTCCTCCATAAAGCCGAGTTAGTTGCTCGATTTGCGATTGCGAACAATCTAAACCTTTACTAGTAAAAATCTGAGCGACTTCTCGATCGCTTAAACCGTTCAATTGCCAACAGCGAATTGGTAATAATTCTCCTTCAAAAGCGGCGATCGATTGGGGCTTTTCTCGACTGGTTAATACCAAACAACTTTGATGCGCGGTTTCGGCGATGCGGCGAAATAATTCCCCGTAATCTTCATAATCTTTTCGATACTGTCCGGCAGGACTGCCTTGCTTTAAAATTGTCTCTACATTATCTAAAATTAATAAACAACGGTGTTGGCGGAGATAATCGATTAATTGAGAAATTTGATAACTATTTGTTTTGACTAATTCACCAGCTGCGTCCCCTGTCTTGGCAAGAAATGAAAGCAGTTGAGAAAGCAGTTCATCCAGGGCAGGGGCATTGCGGAGACTGCGCCAAATGGTAAACTGAAATTGTTCTTGTAATTGTTGTCCTAACTTTACTGACAAACTAGTTTTACCAATCCCTCCCATACCCAGCAGCGTCACCAATCGGCAATTTTCCTCTAGTATCCACTGCGCCAAACTTTCTAATTCTGATTCGCGACCGTAAAAAACGGAAACATCAACTGCTTCTCCCCAATCTCGATCGCCATCAACAGTAACTAATTCCTCAATTCCCGGTTGAGTGTAGTCTGGGTCTTCCAGTTCCATTTCCAGCACTTGGAAAATCAGTCGCAGAGAACTTTCATCACAGCCGCTCGTCCGCCGCAAAATTTTCCGAATTGTGGTAGGATGCAAACCTTGAGAACTAATCAATTGCGCTTGTTCGGCAATCTTATTAGGGTTGTATTTAATACCTGTTTTCGCTTCTAATTCACTGATGCGGGTTTTAAATTTTTTTGCTCCGGCAGGCGTGAGGATATATCCCCGATGGCGCTTAGATTTAGAAGGGTTTTTAGCGGTGGCCACAAAGGTAAATCCCATCCTGCTCAAAGGTAAAGATCGTAGTACAGAGTGCTGCGTATATTTTTGATTTTAGTTAAATTTTACACTACGTAAACAGTGCGATCGCATTTTTATAAATGCCTTTTGCTTAAGTTCTCCTTAAAATCTCTATCTTCTCCCCAAAAGCACCTTGACTATTCCAAACTAAATTTAGCGAGTTACAAAAAGATTACTCCATACGGCATCAAAAGTAAACCAGTTTATGAACAATAATTCAGGAGTCAAAATTCATAAATCATCATCAATCAGTGGGGTATAACAACCTGAGACTATCTTGTTAACAGACAAAAATAATTTATAAAGCCATTGATTTGCAAGCAAGTTTGCTGGTTGATTTTGATGTTTTAATTACCAATTATTTTTTGAAAAACCAACATATTCAGATCGGCGATCGATTTTGAAAAAGGATAAATAATTATGAACGCAACCAACCAAAACTTGATTTTAATAGTTGATGCCAACCCAACTGATGTAAAGCTACTTTCTAATTTAGTAGAAAACTACGGCTATAAGAGCTTAATTGCTTACGATAGTAAAATTGCTTTAGAAATAGCCCGTCAAGTTTTACCAATTTTAGTAATTTGGGACATCAATACATTCGAGGTTTCCGATATTGACGAATGCCTCAGCTTCCAACAATGGATTGTCAATCAAAAAATCCCGGTTATTTTCATGACGGATTTAGTCGAACCGAGTAAGCTGATCGATAATTTGCAATCGGACAATTTCGATTACATTACTAAACCTTTTAATCAACAAGAGGTAATTAGTTGTATTAACTTTTATATCAAACGGCAATTATTGTCTTTAAGCACTTTCCAAGACAATAATTACCTAGTGCAAATACTCAAAGGCTTTACAGCCATTGAATGTGAATTGCTCAAGATTACCAGAGAATTAGACCACCGTTTAGAAGAGCGTTCTTCTCAGCTTTTTTTAGTGTGGCAAGAATTACAGAAAGTACAACAAAAACTCTTGGCAAAAGAAGAGAAATTAAGGATTGATAATCTTTACGACAAAATCACTGGTTTACCTAACCGAACTTGGCTGATCGAGCGCTTACAAAATATCATATCGCGTGCCAGCCAGAATCCGGATTTCCAATATGCTGTTTTATCAATTGGCGTAGATCGCTTTCAAATCGTCAATGATTCTTTGGGGCATTTGCTAGGAGATGAATTACTAAAAAACATTGCTCACAGGTTGAAAGAATGTTTGAATAATGCAGGAACGGTAGCTCGTTTGGGGGGAGACGAATTTATTGTTTTGCTAGAAAACATTCAATCTTATTCAGATGCTACTGCGATCGCTGAATATATCCAAGAACGATTTAAATTGCCATTTCAATTGAATGACTATGAAATTTTTGCTGGAGTTAGCACTGGAATTACCCTTAGCAACATAAAATACCAGTCGCCAATTGAAATGTTAAGAGATGCTGGGATAGCAATGTCTCAAGCCAAACAAGCTGGCAAAGGATGCTACCAAGTATTGACTCCGGAAAATCGAAGCAAAGCGATCGCGCGATTGCAACTGGAGAATGATCTGAGATATGGCATGGAACGCAACGAATTTTATTTAGAATATCAACCGATTTACTGTCTTACTAAAGGTAAAATCTTAGGATTTGAAGCTTTAGTCCGCTGGCGTCACCCTTCTCGCGGCAGAGTTTCTCCCAATGAATTTATTCCCACCGTAGAAGAAATCGGCTTGATCGATCGCTTAGGCTATTGGGTTTTGCAAGAAGCAACTCGTCAGTTGAAAAAGTGGCAAGAAGCCTTCCCTTGTTACCCGAATCTAGTTATGAATATCAATATTTCTGCAAAGCAGCTTAAGCAGGTACAACTAATTTTTCACATAGAAAATCTCTGCCGTCAAATCGGTTTGAAAGAAAATAGTTTGAAACTAGAAATCACCGAAAGCTGCTTTATGGAAATATCTACTGAGGAAGTCGATATGCTGCATCACCTGAAAAATATGGGAATCGGTTTGTGTATTGATGACTTTGGTACTGGTTACTCTTCGTTAAGCCGCTTGCATAAATTTCCAATGGATACGATTAAAGTCGATCGCTCTTTCGTGCAACGTCTCGGTACCGGCTTGCGGGAAACTGAAATCGTGCAAAGCATTGGTAATTTAGCGCACAATCTCGGTTTAGATTTAGTAGCAGAAGGAATCGAAACCAACGATCAATTAGAAAAACTCCAAGAGTTAGGATATGAATTCGGACAAGGCTATCTTTTCTCTGAACCTTTGGATAAAGAAACCGCAACCCAGCTATTAACTTGTTAGAAAACCTAACCCTCCAGCCCCCTTCCCTCGTTACCAGGCTCCAGCCTGGTAACGCAGTCTGGAGGCTCTGCCTCCTGATAGCGCAGTAAGCAGATCCTCCATGCAGGCATTCCCAGGTGGAACCTGGGAACGAGGGAAAGGGGGAGGGGTAATTTCTACAAAGGCTGTACGTCGTTAAATCGCACCAACGTATCGGGAACTAACTTTGCATCTGGATTTTCTGCCTCAGTAGTGCGGATTTCTCGATTAGTTAATAAATAGTATTTACCAATTTTTTCGTGAAAATCTCTGACATCTTCTTTTTCCAACACTTCATTGGTTTCGGCATCGCGAATAATAGTTTGGAAATGAGTAACTAAATAACCTTCAGGAGTTTTAGCAGTACCAATCGTATTAACAGTCACAGCCACTTCTCCCATTACCCGATTTACTTGGGTAATCATGTTATTTTTCACTTTATAATGGGAGTTCATTTCATCTCCCACTTCGCGAATTTTCCAAGCTCCCGATGTATCTTTACCTTCTAATTGAAAACTATCTGGTTCGTGAATTTTATCAAAAGGAACTCGGCGGCGGTGAATTACTTCCATTTTTAATTGATTAACCACAAATTCCCGCGCCTCATCCCGATCGATATCGATCGCTTCTACAGTCAAATCTGGTTTGACGCGAACTATTCCTTGGTCGAGTTGTCCCTGATAATTAATTGACACTTCAGCGGAATAGCCGGGGAAATCTTCATCCCAGGTATAGCGATTTTCGTAAGCGGTGCGAAAAGCGTCGCTAGCGGACTGGGCAAAAGCAAGGTTTGGTAATGCACAAGTGAAAAGTGCGATCGCCAAAAATAATCTCAAAGCCCTAGTTAAAACTGGCTGCATTAATTGTTTTATCATTGCGATCGTTTTGCTAGTTATTATTTAATTTAGTGTAGGGTGCGTAACCCCACTTTTGACTAACCATTGAGATATTATAGCTTTCGTTACGCACCCTACTTGTCCGATGATTTGCAACTAGCAACTTAAGTGATTAGAAACCCAAGAAGTTAATAAACTTTTCACCAGTGGTCAATTCAACAATCAGTGCAATCAAAAACCCTACCATCGCTAAACGACCATTCCAAATTTCAGCGCTGGGGTTTGAGCCAAACTCAAATTTAGTAGCAAACTCACTATATTTGCGTTGAAATTGAGTCTCGTAGGGATTGGCGGTTTTTGGTGTATTAGTCATTGTTTAAGCTCCGGTTTGAATTCGTGTGTTGCTTGTTATTAAGCAATGTAAAGAAAAGTTACGAGCAGTCCCCTCTATCTATAGAAAGGGAAATCAAATATCAGTAAAAAGTGAAAAATCAATCTTTTGATAGCAGATATTTAATGAAAGAGAATGCAGGAGTCATAATTCAGAATTTTTTAAGTTTAGAATGGTAGCCGGACGCCTAAAAATAAAAAAACTGCCATATTACGGGATATGACCGCATTAAACACCAATCTCTATCTATTTCTGGAAAATCTCATCTTTTTTGTGGTTGCCACATTTTTTGCTGCCATTGTGGGTTGGATGTGGAGAAATTCCAAGCCCATGACACTTCCCGAACCACTACCAGGATGGTTTAAAATTTGGTTCGGTACGATACAGATATTAGGAATTTTGCTTCCCTTTGTAGCAATGGTGCTGTGGGGAGTTTTGTGGGGTTATTCCAGCGTGTTAACCGTGTTGATTTGGTACTTTATCATGCTGGCATTGCAAATAATATCTGAAATTGTAACATTGAGAAAATTTCAATCAGTTGTATGGGTAATGGTTCCTTATTTATATTTGCCTTATCGGATCTGGCAACTGTATGAAGGATTGCAGATTTTAAATCCGACGAGCGAACTAATTTGGATACGCTATTTATTAATTTTAGAAATTATTTTATGGACTGCTAACTACGCCTTAGATGTCACTCAGTTACCCAGACTATTTCGTTGGGAAATTCAAGAACAGAGAGATGCTAGCTAGGGGCTAGAATTAATTAGAAATTTTTCCTGCTGCTTGAGGATAGATAATTTTTCCCGCTGCTCGCAAATCTATTAGACCTATAGTTTTGTTTATAAAATAAAACTGGAGAAGTCTAGGTTCCGCGAACATCTCCAGTTTTAAGATACCCACAGAATTCAATTGTGTATTCACAATAGCATTATTTCTGGGATGGATGTGCTAGTTAAATATAAAACAGTAAAAAACTTTACAATTTGTCTGTAAACACGTGATTTTTCAGAAACCTGCTTTAGCCAGTAGAAAGGTTGTATTAAAAGTCTCCACTAGCCAAAGTATTTTTACTAAAAAATTACATTTATTTTAAGTATGTATAGTAATTGTTAATATTAATTGGTGAATGATAATTTAATAAATCCTCATGCCTCTCGATCCACAAGTTCAGGTCTTGTTAGAGCAAATAGCCCAGCTAGAATGGCCATCGGTCGATACTCTTAACCCGGTACAAGCACGAGAACAGTTCGCTAAGTTTCGGGGTAAACCGCTCAAACGACCCAAGATTGGGAGCGTGGAAAATCGCACTATCCCCAGCCAAGGGGGAGAAATTCCCATTCGCATTTACCTGCCGGAAGGTGTAGCGCCTTTCCCCGTGCTAGTTTTCTTTCATGGGGGCGGTTGGGTTTTGGGGGATTTGGATGCGGTAGATAGTTGTTGTCGTTCTTGGTGTAAGGATGCCGGGTGCGTGGTGGTGTCGGTAGATTATCGGTTAGCACCGGAACATAAGTTTCCCGCGCCAGTGGAAGATGCTTATGCGGCTACTCTTTGGGTAGTCAATAATGCTAGTAGTATTAATGGGGATGCAAACCAAATTGCCGTAGCGGGAGATAGTGCAGGCGGCAATCTAGCAGCGGCAGTTACTTTAATGGCGAGGGATAGAGGTACACCAGCACTGATTTATCAAGTTTTGATTTATCCGGTTACTCAATATGGATTTGATACCGAGTCTTACCGTGAATATGCGGAAGGTTACGGTTTGAAAAAAGCAGAAATGGTTTGGTTTTGGCATCATTATTTAGCAAAGCCGGAAGATGGCAAAAATCCATATGCTTCGCCGTTATTTGCGGAAAGTTTAGCCAATTTGCCGCCAGCAATGATTATGACGGCTGAATGTGATGTGCTGCGAGATGATGCAATTCTTTACGCCGAAAAATTGCAATCGGCGGGAGTGACAGTGCAGCTAAAGCAGTATGATGGCATGATTCACGGGTTTTTGGGGATGGCACCGGTGTTGGATGGGGGGAAAAATGCGATCGCAGATGTCGCTGCACAATTACGTTTAATCTTTCATTAGTAGTGAGGACTTCAGTCTGCTCTCAGGCAGTTAAAGAAAACTGAAGTCCTTACTACTAACCTATATTCCATTCCATTTTTATCTTCTTTGCAAACAGAAATTTTCCCCACTCATATCACCATAACAATCACCTTCTTTAGTTAAAACAATCACCGAATTCACTGTAGAAAATTGCTGCAAAGTAGCATCAACAGAACTTTTAACACGGGCATCATCTCCGATGCCAGCAGAAGGAATAGTTCGACAGAATTTTAACCGCGCTACTCCCCCAGAAAGGGAAAGATTGAAATCACCGCCACAGTTAGAACTACCTCTAAATTGAATCGGTTTCATGAAACCATTTTTGATTTCATTCCTAGTAGGGCCAGCAATTAATTGTTCGATCGCAAATCGCGCTATATCCCGGCGTTGAGTTGTCCGCCAAACAGGTTCCACATGACCTAAATCTGTATTATTTCTAGAATAATTAGGAAAAAATACTTTCACCCGGTTTTGGCTTACTTTTACGCGATCGATAGTAGCTTGAGAAGTTGATTTTGGCTGGTGTGCATTGGCAACTAACTTTCCGCCAGCACTTAATCCTAAAATGGTTATTAGGCTATAAATTAAAGCTGATTGACGAATAACAAACATTTTCCTCCGAGGCTTTTGCCAAATTTAAACCATATCAAATTTGATTTAAATGTAGGGTGTGTTAGGCACGGAGGATAAGTTTAGTATTTAAACCAATAATTAAAGTTTCGTGCCTTTTCTTAAATGCCGTAGGCTATACGCACCATCACTTAAATCTGTTACGAGATCGAACACTTTACTTCATCAATAACTATCTGATTCGATCGACTTTATTCAAATAAGATTCATCATTATTGATTTTAGTTCCCGACATCGAAATAAATTAAAAAAGATTAATATACTTATTCTGCAATACTACTAACGCAAGTTGCTAGTGACAATCGCTCCCCCCTAACCCCCCTTAAAAAGCAGGGCTAATTCATTGTACCGAAAGAAAATTTGGGGAGCAGGGGAGCAGGGGAGCAGGGGAGCAGGGGGGAGAAATTTACCGAATTTTTCCACTTTTCCATAGAGAGATTTATCTAAAATAATTTTCTATCATCACAACGAATTAGCCCTGCCCTTAAAAAGGGGGGACTAACTATTAAAGTCCCTCTTTTTTCTAGCGAAGCGGGGATTTAGGGGTGTCTAAACGTTTAAACTCATAACTAGCAACTTACGTTACTAGGGATTTACTCAAAATTGAAAAATCGAAAATCGGTTGACTTAATCCTTACTTAGTTTGATTGTTGAATAATTTTTTGATCGCAACTTAGAGTTATAGGTTAAAAGCAGTACGATTGATAGATAAAGTCTTTGAAAAAGTGGGTGACCGAGAGTTGTGCTGGCAATTAGGATGGCAACAACGGGTTTAACTGCTTTCGCCAGCTTAGGTGGGCCAGCAGGGATGTGGGAAACAGACGAATTGCCAAATCGAGCATACAATCGAGAAAGTAGTTAATTAACCTAAATCTACCGATTGAATTATGGCCCAATATCAAAAGATTGAATATCGCATTGGCGCTGATGGCAAGATAATTGAAACCGTTCTCAATGGTGTTGGTGCCAGTTGTACGGAAAATACTTCTGGAATTGAAAGTGCTTTGGGTAAAGTAGAATCGCAAAAGCTATTTCCCGAATATTATGAAGATGAGGAAACCATCATCAACGAACAAAAACAGTCTGATACTGAAATGTAGAGTTGTTGATAATGGAAAACGACCCGAATCTGTTTTGGTTTGGTTGCGTCTTGTGGTTGGTTAGTATTTGGCTAATTTTCAGCCTGCGGCGTTCCGACAAAAGCAAGTCTGCTAAAGGTAAGGATATAACTGCGGCAATGGAAGAGTTGCGGCAAGAATGTCTGCGACTGCAAGCACAATTACAACAGCAATCAAAGCAGTTAGAAAATGATTTTCAAAATGCTACTTTCTCCCAGTTACAAACGCTATTAACTAATTATCCCAGCGTCCGCAAAATGACGGAAGCGAAACCAGATTTACCAGCGAAAAATTTGGTTTCGCTGTTTACTCCTTTGGATAATGTTTTAACTAGTTGGGGATATGAAAAAATTGGTAATGCTTGGGAAGAAGTAGCTTTTAATCCCCAACTGCATCAACCTGATAGTAGTGACATTACAGAAGGTGAATTGGTTTACATTCGGTTTGTGGGATATCGAAAAGGCGATCGCATTCTCTCCCCGGCGAAAGTTAGTCGAACTTTGCCAGTTAGGGGGTGAGGAGGAGATGGGGAGATGGGGGGATGGGGAGAAAATGCCAATGACAAATAACCAATGACCAATGACAAATGACCAATGACAATTATTGCCATTGATTTTGGAACTAGTAACACGGTTGTCTCCACTATAGATCCGGTGACGCAGACACCAAAAACTCTAAGATTTAATAGTATATCGCGAGGATTTGAGACGCCTAGCGGTCAAGTATTTGTAGTGCCAACTTTAGTTTACGTGCAGAAAGAGAATAGTTTAGTGTTTGGGGAACAAGTGCGATCGCAACGCCTGGGATATTCCCAACCACAACGATTTTTTCAAGCTTTCAAACGTGACTTAGCTGCCGACTTTCAGCCGCCACCCCGTCAAATTGATGGCAATAGTTATACAGCAGAATTAGTATCCGAAGCGTTTATAAAAGAAATTTGGCAACAGCTATCTAAAGAAAATTTACAACCGGATCGGGTAGTTTTTACCGTACCAGTTGGCGCATTTGAGCGCTATCTTGACTGGTTTCGCGATGTAGCGGAAAAATTGCATATTCCGGAAGTGCAAATAGTAGATGAATCCACTGCTGCCGCATTAGGTTATGCCGTGCAAAGACCGGGTGCTGTGGTTTTGGTAGTAGATTTTGGCGGCGGAACTCTTGACTTAAGTTTAGTTCGTACCGTTGCCGCTAGTGGTGGTAAAAAAGTATTAAAAGCAGAAGTCATCGCCAAGTCCGATGCTTACGTCGGTGGCGTGGATATTGATGTTTGGATCGTCGAGAATTATTTGCGGCAAATTAATTCTAGCAAACAAGAAGTAAAAGAGATTGGCTGGCAAAATTTATTAGAAGTAGCAGAAAGACTGAAAATTCAGCTATCAACTGCGCCAGAAGCAAAAGATAGTTGGTTTGATGATGAAAATTTTATCGCCCATGAATTAAAGTTAACTAGAGACGAATTAGAAGAAATTCTGGAATCTCAACAATTATTAGAACAACTGCGGGAAGCTTTAGATGAAGTAATGGCAGTTGGTTATGGGAAAGGAATTAGTAAATCGGATATCGAACAAGTGGCGCTGGTAGGAGGTAGTTGTTTAATACCGGCAGTACAGCAATTAATCATATCATATTTCGGTCGTTCTAAAGTAAAAGTGGGCAAGCCTTTTGAAGCGATCGCCCACGGTGCTTTGACACTTCCCCAACTAGTAGAAGTAGAAGATTATTTGCGACATGGCTATGCAATTCGTCTTTGGGAACCACAACTAAAAACTTATTCCTATTTTCCATTATTTGAAAAAGGTAACAAATATCCTTGCCGAAGAGAAGAACCTTTAGTATTGCAAGTAGCACTGGAAGGACAGCGAGAAATTCGTTTAGATATTGGGGAAATAGCAGATACATCTCAAGCAGAAGTAACGTTTGATGCTCAAGGAAGAATGACTAGTAGCCAACTGCAACATCAATCAGAATTTCGCTCTTTAGAAAGCCATCATCAAGAAGTTTGCGTCGCTCATCTCGACCCGCCGGGACAAGTGGGAATAGATAGAGTTGAAGTAATTTTTGAAGTGAATCAAGGGCGAATGTTGTTGGCGACGGTGAAAGATTTGTTAACGGGTAAATTGTTGGTGGAAAGAGGGGCAATAGCGAAACTTCAGTAAGGGATGATTAGTAAGAAATCCATCCTTTAGATATAGCAACTCCAATCAGATTTGATCGATAAAGACCCCATAGATAGTCTTAGCTATCTATGGGTTTTTTTTATGCTGGAATCAACACTGTATCAATGATATGGATGACACCATTATCAGCACCAACATCCGGGGTTGAAACTGTAGCCTCATTCACTTTGACACCCGAAGAAGCGTCAATTTTTACATCTGAACCTTCAACTGTTTTGGCTGATTTTATCTTAACGACATCAGATGCCATTACCTTGCCTGAAACGACATGATAAAGCAAGATTTTCTTGAGCTTCGGAATATCCTTCAGCAAAGCTTCTACGGTGCCGGCTGGAAGCTTCGCAAACGCATCATCAGTGGGTGCAAAGACAGTGAATGGACCAGCACTTTTTAGCGTATCTACTAATTCGGCAGCCTTGATTGCAGTAACCAGGGTGCTGAAAGAACCAGCTTTAACAGCAGTATCAACAATATCAGCCATGTGTTTTCCTAGTTGGGTGCAATCTGTTAACAACGTTTAGTATGACATCTTCCTTTGAGAAGTTATGTTTGACTAAGTGTTTGATTGATGTTTAAGTTGTATAAGTTGTATTAAATAGATTTAAATCGTTACAAAAGGCTGAAAAATGAAATTGCGTCACATGAAAAATATGTGTCCTTGGGATGGTGAATATATTTTATTTGATATTTTTTTAAGTAATTATTTTTTTGGACAAGATACATCTGTTAACTTAAATTTTTCATTCCTAGTAAATAGTGGTTTAAATAGCTTATAATGTAGAAAGACAACTTATATATAAAGAGGGCATACACCTATGCGCTACACCGATCAAAAAGGGAAAACCCTCAATGTTAATAAACATTCTCCGAGTGATGGCAGTGAACTAATACCTGCTGAGGTTCAAGCTAATATAGGTATAGGTCGTGATGGCAGTAAATTGCCTGATGTACCCCTCGCTCCTGGCTATACCGTAGACGATGAGGGCATCAATAATAACTATGCCATTGAGCCTGATATTTCCTTGGCAGAGTATCCCTCACCAAAACAGCAGCGGCGTTATATCTTATGGGGGATAGGGGCTATCCTGTTCGTTGCCTTGATAGGGATGATTGCCTTTATTGCTAGCTAATCGTACCAATAAATGATCGATCGCAGCCTAGAAGTATAAGTTACTTCTTTGGCTATCTGGAGAAAATAGTGGATGCGGAGTTTTGGATGTTTAGGGGTAGATTTTTAAGAGTTACTTCTACCTTTTCAATCCGCTAATTCCCCAAAGTTTTCCCGATCGCGATCGATAATTTATCGCATTTTTCAACTTGACATCAAACTCCTGAGATCTCCAGCATAAGCCCATCTTTGGCTTTTCTTTAATAAGGCGGTCATCGCAAGGCTGGTAATCGGCGGGCTGAAATAGTAACCTTGGATTTCATGACATCCTTGGGCTTTGATATATTCGTATTGTTCTTTGGTTTCTACACCTTCAGCGGTGATATTTAAGTCCAGGCTTTTTGCTAAAGTGATAATTGTATTGGTAACGGCTGCATCGTGGGAATTAGAAACGATCTCGCGCACGAAAGAGCGATCGATTTTTAAAGTATCGATGGGAAAACGCCTCAAATAGTTTAAAGATGAATAACCGGTGCCAAAATCATCGAGTGCTAATTGTATACCCAATTCATGCAATTGTTGCAGCACGCTCATGGATTTTTCTACATTATCCATCATCAAACTTTCGGTTACTTCCAGTTCTAAATAAGCGGGATTAAGTTGGGTTTCTTCTAAAATAGAGGAGACGAGTTGAACTAAGTTTGGTTGTGCTAACTGACGGGCTGATAAATTTACTGCAACTCGAATCGGTTCTAATCCTGCTTCTTGCCAAAGTTTGTTTTGAGTACAAGCGGTGCGTAATACCCATTCACCAATGGGGATAATTAAACCATTGGCTTCTGCGATGGGGATGAATTTGACGGGAGAAACGAATCCGAGTTTGCGATTTTGCCAACGCAATAGTGCTTCGACGCTCACGATAGTGTTGTTATGGATGTCCACTCGTGGCTGATAGTGAAGTTGCAGTTCGTTGCGCTGTAAAGCATGACGCAAATGGCTTTCTAATGCTAATCGTTCTTGCAATTGTGAATTCATGTTAGCCGAGTAAAACTGATAGTTATTTGCTATTGTTCGATCGGCTTCATCGACGGCGGTGTGAGCGCTTCGCAACAACTGTTCTGGGCTATCTCCATCAAAGGGATAAATAGCGATGCCAATACTAGCGAGAGGAGTAATTTGATTACCGTTCAAGTTAATGGGTAAGGCGAGTCTTTCCAAAAGTAATTCGCACAAACTTACGACATCTTCTGATGCTGTTAATTCGGTAAGTGCGATCGCAAATTCATCACTGCTAATCCGACAAAGCAGATCGAGAGAGGATATACTACCGCTCAATCTTTGTGCCACTACTCTGACTAACTGATTGCTAGCGCTATTACCCATGCCATTGTTGATTTCCCGGAAGTTATTTAACTTCAAAGCCATCACCGCTAACAAGCGATTTTTTTCCTGCGTTCGCAATAATGCTTGCTGGAGACGTTCAGCAAACAAAACGCGATTGGGAAGACTGGTTATGGCATCGTAGTTAGTCAGATGATCGATAACTTCATCGAGTTTTGTAATAGTTTGTACCGTATCGGCCATCAAAATTCCTACTTCATCAGTATATTTTGTCGGCAAATTTGGTAGTTTTTTCTCATTAATATATGCTCTTTGCGCTAAATAGGTAAGGACGATCGGTGTTAGCAATTTGTGCAAGGCATATAGCGTGATGCCAGTACCGATTAAAGTAGCTATTAATGCGATTCCTAAAATCCGCAGAGTCGCATTTAAAGAAAATGAATTGATGACTAAAAAATAAACCAAAAGTGTTAAAAGCGGTACGTGGGTTCCCAAAAATGCTACGGCCATGATTTTGCCCTGGTAGCTTTTTGGACGGGGAAATTGGGATAGGAAGGTGTAAAGCCACAATTTTCGCTGGTAATTTTTCATAAAAAATCCAAATAATTTTATTTTCCAGTTTGATCTAACTAAATATTTATGCTAGCACCAAATTTTTTCCCAAATCGACTAGAGCTATTTTGCCAATTTACTAGATTTTGTAAATCGCTCCCCAGTTAGATTCCATTTATGTATTGCTGTTATTAATAAAGTGATTACTTGTTACCGATCTTTTATTTTATAAACAAAATGTAAAAAACTAGGGAAGATTTAAATATAGACGGTAAAAAAATTCCCATTATGGGTTGTTGGCTAAACACTCGTAACTAGCGATCGATACTTAAAAGAAAAAAAACTCAGCGTAAATACCCAATATATATTACCTGGTTCTACTATAAAGTAAGTAAATTCCCGGAAGTAATTCCGTTGCATCTGGGTCTGACATTTCCCACTTCCGCGTTAAAGATGGGTATGGGAAGAATATGCCACTCAATTTAAAATCGACTGATTGGGTAACTATCTGAGGGAACAGGCGCAAAATTACAGGAGTTCGTAAAACTAGTAGCAGTTGAGTAGTAAAAGTATGATGACAGATAATTTTAATTTACCTAGAGAATATGATGCGGTGCTTGGTTCTCAAGTAGCGATGCGTTCAGATGCAGTGGTGTTAGGAGGTTTGGCAGGTGTGAAGAGACGCTTGGCAAGTCCTTTAATTCAGCAAAGAGCGATCGCGGTTTCAGAAACGGGGAAATACGGTCAAGCTGGTTTAGAATTAGCGATCGAATGTCTGAAGGACGAATCTGAAGAAATACGCAAAGCCGCTTGTCGAGTCCTGTTAGAGAATACTCAATTACCGGGGGCGATCAAAGCATTATGGACTTATCGGACAATATCTTTAAATCTCCTCTATGCACATTCAGGTTATGTAACTGCGATTGCTTTTAGTCAAGATGGCAAATATTTATTTAGCGCTGGCGAATTGGGTAATATTATAGTTTACGATTTACAGCAAGGACAAGAAATTCATACTCTGAAAAGTCATTGCACTTGGGTTTGTTCGTTAATCTCTAATTTAGATGAAAAAACTTTAATTAGCGCTAGTTACGATCGCACGATTTCCATTTGGAATTGGCAAAGTGGCGAAGAAATTTTCAGATTAATTGAAAACCCAGATAAAATTCCCGAAATCGCCACCCATCGAAATCATCCAGAGCGGATCGTTTCAGTTGCCATCAGTGGAAATAAAGAAACTTTAGTCAGTGGCACTCAGGGTAAAAAAATTACTATTTGGAACTTAAATAAACAAGAAAAAATTCGTGCTTTTAACTTAAAGGGACATCATAATTATATTACTAAGATCGCCCTCAGCCCAGATGGAAAAATATTGGCTACTGGCGGGAGTTTCCACGATCGCACGATTAAACTTTGGCATTTGGAAACGGGAGAAGAAATCCGCACTTTGCAACCTTACCCGGGTGGAGAAGTGACTGCGCTTGCTTTTACGCCCGACGGACAAAGTTTGGTGAGCGGTAGTTACGACAAAACCGTTAAAATATGGAATTGGCAAACAGGAGAAGAACGACATTCTCTGAACGGGCATAAAAACTGGATCACTTCTTTGGCTCTCAGTTTGGATGGCAAAATAATCATTAGCGGCAGTTGGGATGGCACGGTTAAATTGTGGGATTTGCAAACAGGAGAAGAGATCGGCACTCTCGGTAAAACTTCCAGCCATTATTCTAATGTAATTGAATCGGTGAATATCAGCCCAAATGGGAAAACAGTGGTGAGCGGGGATAGGAACGGCATAATTAAGATGTGGAAGGTTTAAGCAATACTTCACTCAAGCACTTTTACTTTAATGATTTTGGTAAGGGGAGTAGGGAAAGGCGAAACGATCGATCGTACTTTTCATTTATACTACAAATAGTACTACAATTCCCCCAGTACAATGCCACACCACCAGCCCAAAGCTTATGATGTCGTCTTAGGCAGTCAAACTCCCACCCCTGTCAGCGCAGCGGTTTTGGGAGGAATCGCAGGCGTCAAGCGGCGTTTTGCCAGTGCTAACATTGCTCAACGAGTGGCTGCCTTGCAAGAAACCAGCAAATACGGACAAGCAGGTTTAGAATTAGCATTTTCCGCTTTGCAAGATAAAGCTTGGCAAGTGCGGCAAACGGCTTATTTACTACTGCAAAGTTGTGAAGATGCCATCTTGCAAGAAGCTTTTCAAGCCGATAATCCTTACCAACTATTGCGATGTTTGCACAGACATCCCACTCCCAAATTTACCGCTTATACGGTCGCTATTTCTCCCAACGGACAAATACTAATTAGCGGCGGAAGCGATCGAGTAATTACAGTGCGATCGCTCTACAGTGGTAAAATAATTCGTACTTTCAGCGGTCATACAGATGGCATTAAATCAATTGCCATTACTCCTTCTGGACAAACTATAATTAGTGCGAGTTGGGATAACACGATTAAAATTTGGAATTTGCAAAATCAAGGCAGTTATGGCGGAGCTATTCCCCAAAAGAAAATTTCAGACAGCGGACTACTTTATACGCTGATTCCCCATTCAGACACGGTTAATTGTATAGCCATTTCACCAAACAGCCATATCTTAGCTACGGGCAGCGATGATTTTGCGATCGAATTGTGGAATTTACAAACCCCAAAATTAATTACCGCTTTTACCGCACATCAAGATGCAGTAAAATCAATTGCTATTAGTCCAGACGGCAATTTATTAGCAAGTGCAAGCGCTGACTCAACTATCAAAATTTGGCATTTAGAAACGGGAGAATTATTGCATACCCTCGCCGGACATACCGACTGGGTAAAATGCGTTGCCATTAGTCCAGATAGCAAAATATTGGTAAGTGGCGCACAGGATAAAACAATTAAATTATGGAATTTACAAACTGGAGAATTGTTAAACACTCTCATCGGACATTGGGGCGAAATAAATTCTATTGCGATCGGCAGCGACGGACACACCCTAATTAGTGGCAGTTGGGATCGCACGATGAGAATTTGGCATCTGCGGACGGGTACGCAATTGCAGATTTTAGAAGGACATCACGATGCGATCGCTGCTGTTGCCATTACCCCAGATGGCAGTAAAATTGTTAGTAGCAGTTGGGATCGCACGATCGCAATTTGGGGAGCGCGTTAGGATAGCGAAATGGTTAAATTGACAGTAAGACTAGGATGTTAAAAATTAGGAAATAACTTAATTTTTATCCTTCATCATCTTTGAATAACACTTCGACTTCCCGCAAATACTTAGCGCTATCTTCTGGCATTGCCGTATTAATATACATACCGCTTCCCATTTCAAAGCCTGCTGTTTTAGACACTCTCGGAATAATTGCTATATACCAATGAAAATAAGATGTTTGTCCTTCGCTAACCGGAACTGAACGAATTGAATAATTATAATCAGGATTATTTAGTCCGTAATAAAGTTTCGCAAGGACTGTTTTTAAATTGTACGCGAGATCGACAATTTCTACATAAGTAATATCATCAAAAGAAGATGTATGTCGCCGAGGAAAAATCCAAGTATGAAACGGTGAAAGGGCAGCATAAGGAATAAAAGCCACAAAATGTTCGCTTTCAAAAACGACCCTTTCTTTAGCTGCTAATTCATCCGCTAGCATCCGACAGCATATACATTCGCCCGTATCATCAAAAAAGCGAATTGCTTCTTCGATCCGAACTCGTATTTGAGAAGGTACTATTGGTGTCGCCGTAATTTGAGAGTGAGGGTGTTCTAGCGATGTTCCTGCCTCTATTCCGTGATTTTTAAAGATGACAACTGATTCGATCCGAGAGTCTTGCTTAATTTTAGTATATCTTTCACAATACACCCTCAAAATATTCGCTATATCCGCTACGCTCAACAAAGCAATATTGACATCGTGGCGGGGATGTTCGATTACTACCTCGTGAATTCCTACCCCAGATAAAGAGTGATAAATACCATCTACTTTCCTAACTCGTTCTCCTGCGCTGGAAAGAGCAGGATATTTATTTGGCACTACTCTTACTCGCCACCCCCGATGGTCGCTCAAACGCAGTATTTCTTCTTCAGGTGTACGATGTTCGTTACCAAAACAAAAAGGACAATCTTCTTTATAACAGGGAATTACAATATTCTCTTTTTTAGTAGTAGCGAATTCATGGGGTCTTTTGGCGCGTTCGATAGCGATGATTACCCAATCTCTGGTAATAATATTTTGTCTTAGTTCAGGCATTTTGTTTGCGCTTCCTTTTGAGGGTAGATTGACATCAGAAAACGATAGGCACACCGCGTTTCAATGGAATCTATGAAAAGCCTACTTTGTTCGCCACACTAAATACTACAACGAGATTGGCAAATAATCATCTCGTCAAATGCGACGGATGCTAGTTATTCTGTAGATGGGATGTAGGTAGGGTGGGTGATTTTGCTTTTGCTTAACTATTTTTACTTATATATCTCACAGTCTCGGATAATACTTGCTTAAAATTTTCGACGGATCGTAAATACAAGATGGAAAATAACACTAATCAGCCTAGAGAAAACGATGCCGTACTAGGAGGGCAAAATCTACCAATAAGTGCGGCTGTTTTGGGAGGATTGGCAGCAGTTAAACAGCGTTTTGCCAGCCCGGTTTTGGAGCAAAAAATAGCTGCTTTAAAAGATGCGGTTAAATACGGAGATCCGGGTGTAGATTTCGTAATTGAAGCTTTGGGAAATCCGATAGAAGAAATTAATAATGCAGCTTATCTGTTACTGCAAGAGAAGGCGTCATCAAAAGGAAAAGAAGCATTATTAAATTTGGAATATCGGCGTTTAGAAAGTTTACTCGCTACAACCCAATGGCAGAAAGCAGATGGAGTAACATCCGATATAATGTTACTTACTTGCAATCGTAAAAAAGCCGGATATTTAGAAGTTAAAGACTTAGAAAATTTTCCTTGCGATCGCTTACGGATGCTCGATGAATTGTGGATGAAATACAGCAAAAAACGCTTTGGCTTTAGCGTTCAAAAGTCTATCTGGGAGAAGGTGGGAGGGACATCCGTTCCCAACTGGGACGTTTGGTGTCGTTTTGGTAAAAAAACAGGTTGGTACGTAAAAGGTAATTGGCTTTTTTGGAACGATCTTTCTTTTAGTTTAAATGCGCCGATGGGACATTTACCTCGTGGTGGTGCATTTTCAGGTTGGGGTTTGGGGGATTTTTGGACGGGTTGCCGAATGTTTTCTTGTCTATCTTCCAGGTTAGAAAGTTGCGCGATCGTGCCGACAAAGCTAAAAAAGAATCAAAAAAGCAGCTTTGATTTCTGGAATTTCATAAAACATTAGATTAGAAGTAAAAATCTTTCGATATTAACTAATCGAAGTGGCAGGATATAAAAACCCGGTTTCTTGAAGAAACCGGGTTTTTAAGTAGGTGCTGATTTTTGGTAAATTAGCGATCGCGTTTACACCCACCTTGCTACAACTACCCGCACTGTCCCATCTGCCAAGGTTTCTTCTTCCTCTACGTTAAAACCTTGCTCTTTGACAGTCGTCATCAAAGTTTTGTGGGCGTATTTTTGGTTAATCGCGTTAATAAACTGCTGTCGATCGATTCTCGCGCCCCAAAAATCGGCTACTAATTCATAATTTTCCCCGTTGCGGCGAAAACCCAGATCGTAGCCATTTCGCTGTCTAATCACGTATTCAGCTTCCGTGCGATCGCCTTCATATCCCCGCACGTATGTATTACACTCTACTTCATATCCCAATTCTTTTAAAGTTTCATGTAAAATCTCTCCATTTTTGATTTCAACTTTGATAGTGCTAAAGTGAGACATCGAACTTTCTCCTTTGGTTTAAGTGAAAAACTCCGTAGTCTCCGAGTCAGTATTCTGAATGGAATTAAACCCCGACTTGAGGATTAATCAAACAGTTTAAAACCCCTACGATCGTATTCTGAGTTCTGACTTGGAGACTCCTGAATTCTTTTTAAATTGACTACACCCAGCGTCCGACAACTAATCGAATCGTACCATCTTCTAAAATTTCTTGTTCTTCAATGGTAAATCCTTGTTCCGGCGCTACCGCCATTAGTAGGTGATAACCATAACGCTGAGTTAGTTGGTTTATCCAGTGCTGAGAATAATTGTAAGCGCGATCGTAAGAAGAGATCACTGCTTCGTAAGTACCATCTTCCTGCTTCTTAAAGCCAATGTCGTTACTTGCAGCACCTAAATATTTGCGGCGAATAATTACCTCTGCGGTTTCCGGACGCAAATCACCTTGAAAACCGTAAAGTCCCTGCGCTTCTTCGCGAACTTCAATTTTATCTTGAAATCCCAAATCTTCTAATGCTTTAACCAGCGCTTTTACATCGCGGATTTCAGTTTTAATGGCAGTAAAATGTGACATTCTTAAATCTCCTTTATAGAAATTTTCAACAGTTTGAAATCGATATTTCGATAATTACAAATCAATCCACTTCTAATGGGCCAATATCCTTCGGGATGCTAAATTGTTTCAACTCCTCCATTAAACGAGTATCGTTAGATGCCGTTCTCGCCCCAGCTTCCGCCGCCCACAGCTTTAATTCATCGATTTGGTGACGCGCGATCGCAGCCAGCGGAACCGTATCTTCAATAGCCCGTAAAATATCCAAAGTGGTAAAATCTTTCCGGTCACCAAACGCCCGATACATGGCATCGATAATTACTTGCTCGATTTCCGCACCGCTGAAATTTTTAGAACTTCTCGCCAACAGCGTCAAATCGAAATCCCGCATCCGACTAGGGCGCAACTTTTGCAAATGTACCTTAAAAATTTCTTGCCTTTCCAACTCAGTTGGTAAATTCAAAAAGAAAATTTCATCAAATCTCCCCTTTCGCAACAATTCCGCAGGTAAAATTCGCACGTTATTAGCAGTTGCCACGATAAAAACCGGAGTAGTTTTTTCCTGCATCCAAGTAATTAAACTACCAAACACCCGTCGAGAAGTACCCGAATCGCCATCCACGCCACCAGATATATTGCCAAATGCTTTATCAATTTCATCGATCCATAAAACACAAGGAGCAATTGCCTCCGATATTTTAATCATCTGGCGCACCCGGCTTTCACTTTCACCCACAATTCCCCCAAACAATCGCCCGGTATCTAAACGCAACAAAGGTAAGCGCCATTCATGAGCAATTGTTTTCGCGGAAAGAGATTTACCCGTACCTTGAATACCAACCAGTAATACCCCTTTCGGATTAGGAATTCCGTATTTTCTAGCTTCTTCAGTAAAAGTATCCTTCCGCATCCGCACCCACTGCTTGAGGTTTTCCAATCCCCCAACCGTTTTTAAAGATTCGGTTGTTTTGAAAAATTCTAAAATTTCCGTTTGGCGAATCGCTTGTTTTTTCTCCTCCAATACAGCATCGATCACCGTGTCATCTACTTTTTGTTTATCTCCCACTAAAGCTTTTGCTAATACCCGGTTAATTCTCGCTCTACTCAAACCTTGACAAGCTTTAATTAGCTGCTCTTTTGCTAATCCGCTAACGTTTAATTTTTCCGGTTTTACCGTATTAGTAATTATGTAATCAATTTCCTGCACGTCTGGCAGCGGAAAATCGATCACCGTAGTTTCTTCTCTTAATTCAGCAGGTAATTCTAGAGTGTGAGAAATCAAAATTAAAGTTTGGCGGGAACGTTTTAAAGATCCGGTGAGATTTCGCAATTCTCGCACTACTGCCGAATGTTTATCGCTGTAAGGATAGTGCATTTTTAAATAAGGATGCAAATCCCGCAGCACGAAAATAGTAGTATCCGGCTGCTCGATCGACTTCGCAATTCTCGCTAAAGCAGGCATAATAGAACCCTTATCCGCCCCATTATCATCCCAGCCTCGCACGATATCCCAACTCAATAATTTACGTTGATTTTGCTGTTGAATTAGTTGTTGCAATACTTCATCAACAGGTTCTTCTTCAGCCGTCACGATGTACAGCAGCGGGTAACGCGCCCGAATCATTAAATCGAGTTGTTGCACTAATGCGCCATGAGGAGTATTCTTACCGCCTAAAACGGCAGAAAATTCTCCTAGTTGCTGCGGATTTTTACTCATTTTTCCTCCCGACGCCGATTCACCCCGCACGCTGCTTAATCTATAATACAATTATACATCATATTGTAGTATGCACGAGCTTAGTTAAGCAGATAAGGGTACTTTTATAACTTTATTGTAATTTGCTTAGCACTGGGGAAAGAGCAAAGGGAAAGGGAGAGAAGGAAAAAAAGGGGCGAAGGAGCAAGGATTTGTCGCGGTGTTAAAGCAAATGGGTGTCGGTAACAGCGCCATTTATTAACTAATAAAAAATCTCAAATCGTTTCAGTGGATAGTAAAGTAAAAAATTGTTCCTACGCCTACCTGAGATTCCAACCAGATCCGCCCTCCATGACGTTCGACAATTTTTTTACAAATAGTCATGCCAATACCAGTACCGGGATATTCTTTATAACTATGGAGGCGTTGGAAGATTTGAAAAATTCGGTCAAAATCATGAGACTCCATACCAATCCCATTATCACGTACTGCAAATAGCCATTCAGACTTGTCTTTTTGATTTGCGGAAATAAATATTTCGGGTGTAACTTCCGGACGGCGAAACTTAATTGCATTGCTAATTAAGTTTTGAAATAGCTGCATTAATTGAGTGCGATCGCCCATTACTTTCGGCAATTCCGAATGGGTAATACGAGCATGACTGGCGGAGATATCTTCCTCCAAATTAGCTAGCGCTTCTTCTAGCACGCTCAAGCAATCAACCAACTCAAATTCTTCATAATGAGTTCCTACCTTGGAATATTCTAGTAAGTCGTCAATTAACCGTTTCATCCGCCAAGCGGAATGAATAATTTGCTCGATGTATCGCTTACCTTCTATATCTAATTGTTGTTCGTATTTCCAGTTTAAACCGTGAGCGTAACCTAGAATTGCTTGGAGAGGTGATTTGAGATCGTGGGAAGCAGTATAAGCAAATTGTTCCAATTCGGCATTCGATTTTTTCAATTCTTCATTTAACTTTTCTAACTGGGCATTTTTTTCAGCTAATTTATAGTGCAAGTGGCGAATAGTTAATTGATTGGTGACGCGAGCGACTACTTCTTCAACTTGAAATGGCTTAGTGATGTAGTCTACCCCACCCACCTTAAAAGCTTCGATTTTGTTCCCCACATCTTCGAGCGCACTAATAAAAATTATGGGGATATTCCGAGTTTCCTCATTCGCTTTTAAATGTTTGCAAACTTGATAACCATCTAAATTGGGCATCATGATATCCAGTAAAATCAAATCTGGTAATATTTTTTTACAGGCGGTAATAGCCGTTTGACCATCTGAAGATTTCCGAACATCGTAACCGTGATGTGTTAGTATTTGCGATAAAACGCGGAGGTTTTCTGGCTTATCATCAACTAACAAAATAATACTTTTTCCTCGTTCTTTTGAAATCAATTCCATATTTTTATATCAAAAAGCTGTAATTGAGATTGTGGGATGAGCGATCGAGCACTGTCAAATATACTATTTTGGTAGGGTAGTAAGGAAAAGGAGAAAACGGGATTTTAATTACTTAATATCTGTTGACGCAATTTCCTTGATTTTTATCTTCCTACTTATCAAATAATCTGCAAATCATTTATAAATTGTTTGGCACTAGACTTGAGTTAATTTAATAATTACGCCAAACTGGAAGTTATCAACTAAATGGGTGAGAGTTTTAGCTAAATCAGCTTTTTCAGCGGGAATTTGCTGAATTAATTCCAAAACCATATCATCGCTGCAAGTAGTAGCAGCATTATACATCTCCAATCGCCACTCCCGTGGCATATCAGTTAATAAAATTAACAAATCTGTTTCTGATACTGTAGTCTCTATCTTTTTAGATTGCTCTATTATCTGTTCGGTTTCTGATTGATATTCATATTTAACCCCTAAAAAAAAGTGAAATTTTTCTAATAAAGATTCAGCCTGAAAAGGTTTGCGAATGAAATCATCGCAACCCACCGCTAAAAATTCTTTTTTTTGTTCCTCGAAAGCACTGGCAGTCAAAGCAATAATCACGGTGCGATGCTGGAGCGCACAGAAGATTTTTCCTTGCTGTCGCCGATGATTTTCTATGGCTCTGATTTGCTTAGTTGCTTCGTAACCATTCATTACGGGCATTCGCATATCCATGACAACTAAATGAGGTTGCCAATTTTCCCAAATTTTGACGGCTTCTTGACCGTTTTCGGCTTCTCCGATCGAAAAGCCAATAGATGATAATAAGGTAGTTAATAAAAGACGACTTTCTAAAACATCGTCAACAATTAAAATTCTATATTCTGGCTGATTTCGTGCTAAACGAATAATTTGGCGTTGGGGTCGCTCTGGCGGGATTTCGCTCGGGTCGGTTAAGCTAATTTGAATGTCGAAAGCAAATAAACTTCCTTGACCCGGTTGACTGGTAACGGTAATATTTCCACCCATTAATTGCACGTATTTTTTGCTAATTGGTAGACCTAAACCAGTTCCTTGCTCGGTTTTTCTACCTAATAAAGTTTGGCCGAATTCTTCAAATAGTAGGTGAATTTCGGCGGGGTTAATACCCGGCCCAGTGTCTTCAATTTCAAAGTGAAGTTTCAGTTTGTTTTCTTCATCAATGGTTGATTTTTCTTTGGGATCTTCGACTAGCGATGTTCGCAAAGTTACCAGTCCTTGCTCGGTAAATTTAATCGCATTTCCCAACAGATTCAGCAATACTTGACGTAATTTTCCTTCGTCAGTTTTGACATAATAAGGTAGGTCTGAACCATATTCAAAGATTAAGTTCAATCCTTTATTGGCAGCTTTTAGTTGCAACATCTTTTCTAAATTATCCAGCATTTGAGTTAAGTTAAAGCTGCTTTCATTGAAGGTGGTTCGACCTGCTTCGATTTTAGAAAGTTCTAAAATATCATCGATCAGGGTTAATAAATGTTCGCCAGCGCGATTGATAATTGACAAGTTTTTTTGATGTTTGTCACTGAGGGAATTATCGCGGCTCATCATTTGGCTAAAGCCGAGAATGGCATTAAGCGGTGTTCGCAATTCGTGGCTCATGGAAGCGAGAAATTCGCTTTTAGCGCGGTTGGCTGCGTCGGCGGCTAGGACGGCTTTTTGTAGTGCTTCTGATTGCTGTTGAGTTTGGGCAAGTAATTCGGCTTGTTGAAGGGCTATTCCTAATTGATGGCCAATATGCAGCACGATGGAAATTTCGGTTTCTTTCCATTGGCGAGAGGTTTTATTTTGATAAGTTGCCAGTAATCCCCAAAGTTGGTTATTGCAGAATATGGGAACGATGATGTAGGCTTTGGCTTGCAGTTGTTCTAAAAGTTCGATGTAGCAATTGGCGAAGTTTGCTTGGTAGATATCGGAAACGGCTAGGTAATGAATGCCTTGATTGTAGATGCCTCCTCTGGTTTGTTGCAAGTACGTATCTTGCAAGAATATTTTCGGATTGCTCAGGCTTTTGAGGGCGCAATTACCATCAGTAATGGGACAATTGGTGAGGATTGGTTGGCAGCATTGCAGCAAGGAATTCCACTGATGGGAGACTGATTCGGCAACTATTTTGCCGTTCCAGTCCGGCTCGAATTGATAAACTAAAACCCGATCGCATTTTAGCGCTTGACGCAGTTCAAACGTAGTCGTATCGAAAATGGTTTGAATATCCAAGCTTTGGCGCATTTTTTGAATAACCGTGGATAGTGCTTTTTCTCGTTCTGCACTTTCCCGCAAGGCTTCTTCTACTTGTTTGCGTTGGGTAATATCGGTGAGAGTACCGATCGCTCTGTAGGGTCTGCCGGCTTCGTCCCAGAAACATTTCCCTTTTGCTTCCACCCACAGCCAGCGGCCATCTTTGTGTTTCATGCGGTGGATATTTTGGTAAACTGCTGTTTTACCATCAAGATGCCCTTGCAAGTCTGCTAGTAAGGCTGATAAATCTTCCGGGTGTACCCGCTCTGGCCAAGTGCTAAAATTTTGTGGCAGTTCTCCTTCTCGGTAGCCTAAGATTTGCATCCAAGCTGGGGAGTAATAAACGCGATCGGTTTTTACGTTCCAATCCCATATGCCGTCATTTGTCCCGGATATCGCTAGGTTGAAGCGTTCTTCGCTGATTTTGAGTGCTTGTTCGGCGGCTTTGCGATCGCTAATGTCACGGGCTACCCAAGCTACCGTATCTTCTGAGGTGGGCGAAATGCTCGCCGCAAACCAAAGTAGTCGATCGCCCACCATCAAACTATACTCGTAATTCACCACTTGCTGCTTTTCTAGAGCTTCCTCAACGTAGTGACAAAATTTCTCCCGGTCTTCACTAAAAAACTGTTTAACCGTTTCTCCCACGATGTCAAGATCGTATGAATACAATCTTTCTGGATTAGTGGGCGCGACTTTAATCGTATTTCCCTGCCGATCTACCATTAATACAATATCAGCCATCGCTTCAAAAAATCCGCGCATTTCTGCTTGAGAAGACCGCAATTTTTCTTCCATTAGTTGCCGTTCTCGAATCTCTTCTTTTAACCGCTCGTTTTGGGCTTCTAGCTGTTTTTGTAGTCTGGAAATATTTAATTGATTTTCAATTCTGGCGATCGTTTCTTCGATTTGAAAAGGCTTGGTAATATAGTCAACTCCTCCCACTGAAAAGGCTTTTACCTTATCAAAAGTTTCATGAAGAGCGCTTAAAAAAACGATCGGAATATTACGGCTTTTTTCATCTAATTTAAATTGAGCGCAAACTTCATAGCCGTCTGGCGGTGGCATCATGATGTCAAGTAAAATCAAATCTGGAGGCTCTGCCCGTACTGCTGCCAAAGCTAATTTGCTATCGCGGAGCGGGCGAACGAGATATCCTTGTGCGCTCAAAACTTCTGTCAACAAGCGCAAGTTATTCGGCTCATCATCAATTACTAAAATACTACCTAACGTTTTCATTTTAAACACTCATTGTTAATTTTTTTTATTTTCTCTATTAAGATTTTTGTAAAACTCTATTGCTTTTAAAATATTACCATAATCGAAACTTAATACTAACTGCTTAAGCCTTTTAGCCAATTGACGGTTGACCTCGTTGATTTCATCGATCGCGCGATGAATTTGTTCCCAATTAGCTCGGATGGTAGCCTGTTCTAATCGTTCGACTAAATCGGCTGTTAAAGCCGTAAAATCTAACTCATTTGCCATATCGGGGGATTCGCTATCTACTGCGACTGCTTGATATAAATAGCTTACTCCTAAATTTGTATGCAGGCTATGAAAAATTTCCGATATTAAAAATGGCTTGTGCAGGAAATCATCGCAACCAATCCCTAAAATAAAGTTTTTCTCTTCCTCCAATAAACTCGCGCTGACTGCCACAATTTTCGTTTGATTTCCTCTTAAGCATGGACTAGTAATTCCTGCCATATCATTGCCTTCTCTGCCACTATTTTCATCAGTTAATGGTAATTTATTTCGCTCCCTATCTCTAATGTGTTGAGTAACTTCAATCCCACTCAATCCAGGCATTTGAATATCGATAAAAATCAGATGCGGTTGCCAAGTTTCCCATAATTTTAATGCTGTCAAGCCATCACCAGTGGCTTGAATCTCAAATCCAAGGGGAGAAAGCAATTGAATCAGTAATTGACGGTTATCCCATCGATCGTCTGCAATCAAAATTTTGTAATTAGGTTGATTGGGTGCGAGGGCTAAAGGTATCTTATTTGACTGATTAATAATTTCGAGGTCGAATGGCTCAACCAAGCTAACCCGAATCTCGAACCGGAAAATGCTGCCTACTCCGACTTGGCTTTGCACGGTAATTTCACCGCCCATCAGCCGGACGAATTTGCGAGAGATCGACAAGCCCAATCCGGTTCCTTCTTGAGATTGCTTACCAGTTCTAGTTTGTAAGAACGGTTCAAAAATGCGCTCCAATTCATCTTCAACAATGCCAGATCCGGTATCTCTCACTTCCCAGTTCAATAAAAGATTTTGGCTGTTTGTTCTATTCAGCGTAACCATCACCGAAACGCTGCCGGATTCGGTAAATTTAATTGCATTACCGATCAAGTTAATCAGAACTTGACGCAGTTTAATTTCATCAGTTCGCACGTATTCGGGAACGGCATTATCTCGTTGAAAAATTAACTGCAAACCTTTTTCTTTGGCTTTCAAACCGAACATCCTTTCTATATCATTTATCAAGCGATATAAGTTAAAGTTTTGTTCGTTGAGAGAAACTCGCCCCGCTTCAATTTTTGCCATGTCTAGCACGTCATCGATTAAAGTGAGCAAGTGTTTTCCGCTGTGGTTAATAATGGTAATATTGTCGCGGTGTTCCGCAGGAAGTGTCGGACTTTGACCGATCAGCTGAGCAAATCCGAGAATGGCATTGAGGGGAGTCCGCAACTCGTGACTTATGTTGGCTAGAAAAGCACTTTTCGCACGGTTGGCGGCTTCGGCGGCTTCTTTGGCTTGGGAGAGTTCTGCTTCTATTTTTTTGCGATCGGTAATATCCACCGACATCCCGATCAAGCTGGTACAGTTGCCAGCAGCATCGGTTAACGCGATCGCATTCACCTGCACCCAGCGCCAGACCAGGTTTTGTCCCGGTGCGGCAATTCGGTGTTCGATCTTAAACCCCGTCTTTTCAGTAATCGCCTCTAAATTAGCACGGTGCAACTTTTCTCGATCGTCGGGATGAACCAGTGCTAACGCCTCGTCATAAGGCATTCTGGGCGCTATTTGCTCGGCAGTGGTGGAGGTGAAAAAGAGTTCGTCAGTTTGAAGATTGCGTTCCCAGGCGATCGCGTTCGATACTTCCATCGCCAATCTCAATCTAGCTTCTCTTTCTTGGATGATTGCTTCGGCGCGTTTGCGATCGCTAACATCGATGCTGACACCGATCGTCATCCAGGCATTTAAAGATGGGTCGTACCGAGCGGTATAAGTACTCGAAAGCCAGCGCCAGCTGCCATCTTTATGATGAAAGCGGTAGTCGCAGGCTCCCCCCCCTTGAGCAAGAATGCGATCGAGTGCTTGTGCGATCGTATTGCGATCTTCTGGGTAAACTCGCGACATCCACAGACCTTTATTTGCCATCAATTCTGCTTGCGCGTATCCAAATACGATTTCGCAACCTTTAGAGCAATATTCGTATTCAAAATCTTGGTTGGCAAACAATCGATAACTAATAATTCCCGCATTTACGCTATTAAAAATATCGGTCAGTTTCGCTTCTGAAGCTTGCAAAGCTCGTTCTAATCGGTTTCGTTCCGTCACATCTTGCGTCAGAGAAAGAATCGATACCAAATTACCCGATTCGTCCACCAACGCCGAGTTATACCATTCGCATTCGATCGTCTTGCCATCTTTGCGATAATTACGATTACTACCAACGGTTTGATTACCCTTAACTAAATGTCGTGAATTGACCTTAACGATTTCCAGGTCTTCTTCAAAAATAAATTGCCAATCGTACATCGTCTTACCTAAAACTTCTTCAGCAGTCCAGCCAAAGATCGCCTCTGCTTGTTTCGACCAATGCCGCACTCGAAATTCAGAATCCCAAACGATTGTAGAAAGGGGAGTATTTTCGATATGAAAACTCAGTTGTTGCAGCGTTTGCTGTAATCTTTTTTCAGTTTGCTTGCGATCGGTAATATCGCGACAAATACAAAAATTAACTTCTTCTCCATCTAAACTGACCTGATTAGCACTAATTTCTACATCGTAAATCGAACCATCTTTCCGACGATGACGGGTTTCAAAGGTGTTAACGCACAAATTATTTTCAGCAATTTTATGCTCGATTTCTTCTGCCGTCCAGCCTGCATCCCAATCCACCAAATTTAAAGTTAACGTTTCTTCTATGGTGTAGCCCAACATTCTGGCAAAACTGGCATTGGTTTCTAAGACGTTACCGCGCGAATCGAGAATAACAATCCCATCAACGGAACTCTCTAACAGCGTTTTACTGCGAATCATTTCCCGTGCTAGCGCTTCTTCTATCTGTTTGCGATCGGTAATATCTTTTAGCAATCCAATTACGCAATCTCGATCGTTGAGTTTGCTGACTGTCGCTGACATTAAAACTGTCTTTCTTTTGCCAGTTCGAGTGCGAACCACGACTTCAAAATTTTCTATTTTATCCTCATGAATAAGGATTTGACGGAAGCGGTACAAGTCTTCGATGTTATCCCACAGCGTTAGATCGACGCAGGTTTTACCAATAATTTCTTCATAAGGATATTCCAAGAATTTGACAAAATTATTGTTGACGTTTAAACAGCGTCCTTCCGATAAAGTAGCGATCCATAAAGGATCGGGACTGACTTGAAAAATAGTGGAAAATTTGTATTCTGATTCCCGCAGGGCTGCTTCGACCAATTTGCGATCGGTAATCTCGGTTGCCGTTCCCAACATTTGTGCAGGCTGACCGCTAGCCGTTCTGGTTAAAACGCGATCGCGACTGTAAAGCCAATGCCACTCTCCCTCTTTATCCCGCATTCGATATTCTACTTCTATCCATTCGCGATCGGAGCGCAACATTAAGCCAGCATGAACTTCGATCACTCTTGGTATATCTTCTGGGTGCATCAGGATAGGAAATACATTGTTTCCCATCGCTTGAATTTCTTCTGGAGAATAACCTAACAATCTTTCAATTTGAGAATTGATATAAACATTCCGCTGTTCGATCAGATCGAAAATATACAAAACTGCCGATGTAGATTCCGTGACTTGTTCGATAAAGCGCTTGCTTTCGAGCAACTCTGCTTCGGCGATTTTGCGATCGGTAATATCCACCACAACCACTCCCACTCCTTCAGGAGAATTATCACCACCAAAAATCGGAAAGTGAGAAACCAACCAGTAATGCTGAACTCCCTCTTGATAAGGAACTTCGCCGCTAAGTTCTCGATTTAAAATTGGTTGACCGGTTGCTAATACTTTCTGATATAAAGGTTCTAGTTGGTCGGCTAATTTAGGTATGGCTTCCCGAAGGGTTTTCCCGATTTCTTCTTCTGCTGTAGTGAAACCATCTGTTTGGGCGAGTACTTGATTAACTTTCACGAATCGCAATTGTCGATCGACAATAGCCATTCCCACTGGTGCGGAACTGAAGAAAGCATTAATTTGAGATTCGCTGCGCTGTAAGGCTTCGGTTCTTTCTTTTATTTGCTCTTCCAATGTGCGGTTGTAATCGATCGAAACTCTTGCCATCCGGTTAAAAGCGTCGGTTAATTCGCCAACTTCCTTAGTACCTTCTAATGGAATATCTTCGGCAAATTGTCCTTCAGTTAATTTTTTAGCAGCCTTATTTAAATTGGAAATTGGTTTGGCGATCGACCGAGCCGTGAGGAAACCAATTTCGGTGGCTACCAGTAAGGTAAGAATACATAACAGGATAGTTAGGCGAGTATTTTCATTAATTCGGATCATAAAATCCGATGCTGGAATGGCAACCACAATTAACCAATCCAAACCGTATTTATCTTGATAGGGAACAACCCTCACAAATAAGTTTTCCCCTTTACTAATTACCCTTAATATTTGGGGATTGGATATATTTTGGAAATTGCTAAACTGCTGTTGGACTTGTCGGGCAATTTCTCGCGTTTTGATATCCTGACTTTTGAAGATCGATAATGGGGTAGGGCGACCATTTGCCTGCTCGATATAAGGCTTTTCTATGTTGGAAGTAGCTACTAAATTGCCAGTCCGATCGATAATTAAAGCTTGTCCCGATCGAGAAAAGTCTAGCTTCTTAAGAAATGTACCGAGATCGGCAAGATTTACATCAGAGGCAAAAACTCCCTGCAATTGACCGACGCGATCGTAAACTGGCATCACGGCGAATATGCCTAAGGCAGGTGCTGCTTGGTAGGCTACCAGTGGCGTCCAAGCCGATTCGCGATCGGCTTTTGCTTGTACGTACCAAGGAAGGGTACGGAAATTCATTTTTACCGAATAGAGCAGTTTCTGCGCCTTCCCCTGAAAACCAGCGGTATAAAATTTGCGTTGCGTAGGAGCGGGCTTTTTTGCTTCACTGTAATAGATCGTACCGATCGGCAACTTTTCTCCAGATACCTTGCGAGCAACTTCCTGCATATCTTGGCTGAGGATGCGCCCGTATCCAACAGTTTCCCCCCCTCGATCGAGAAAGTAAATCCCCGTTACGGAAGGATTCAGTTCCATCTGCTGCCAAAGGTGTTGGCGCACTCGTGCCAAATCTGTAATATCAAGCGTTTTATTTTGCCATGCCAAATGATTGGCAGCTACAACTTGTTGGGGTGTCTGCAAATAGCTGTCTAGGCGATCGCTAATTCGTTCCCCCACCTCCTCCATCAGTTGCGTTGCTAAGTCTTCTACCGCTTGCTGACCATTTTTATAGGAAAGATACCCGACTAATCCCACCGCCGTCACGATTTGCAACAAAAAGGGGACAACTAAAATAGTTTTGAGTGGAATCTTGCTAAAAAATTTCATAAAAAGTTAATTTAAATACTGAGTTTCCCAGTCGGTCATGCCTAATCAAGAAAAACTGCATCAGCAGCTATTACAACTAGATGGTCGCGGTTACAAATCTTACCGCGATATAGAAGGAAATTACTTATTTCCTAACTTTACTTTACTAATCGATCGCGTACAGGGTGACCCCTTCGCTGCCCCCAGTCATTTGCGAGTAAAAATTCCCACCAAAACAACTGGTTTTCCTCCTCAGTTATATCAAACCAAAAGTCGAGCCATTGCTCTTAGAGATTACCTAACTCGCCAGTTCGATCGCTTCGCTCGCAGTATTAGCAAAAAACGCGGGACTGGCAATAGCGGTTTCATCGGCATTACCAATTTAGGACAAGAAGTATTAGAACGCACTTCTGTATTAATTAACGATGAATTTGTGGAAGTGCGATTTGTAGTTGGATTACCAGCTGGGGGAAGACGCATTTTAGGACAACAAGCAGCGGAAATTCTCTGCGAACAAATACCCGAAATTGTCGAAAAAACACTCAAATACCAAAACTTAAATGACCGAGAACTTCAACAGCATATCGAGATTGTTGAAGATGCAGATTGGTTGAAAAAACAATTAACCAAAAGAGGCTTAATTGCTTTCATTCCCAACGGTGCGATTTTACCCCGACGTAGCGGTGTAGACGATCGACCTTTGCAAGATAATCCAGTTGCTTTTCAATCTCCCCATTCATTACAAGTGGAGTTCGATCGCCCCAATCAAGGATTAATTACCGGTATGGGTATCCCGGAAGGAGTAACTTTAATTGTGGGCGGTGGATATCATGGTAAATCCACTTTGTTAAAAGCCATTGAGTTAGGAGTTTACAATCATTTACCCGAAGACGGACGAGAGTTAGTAGTAACGCATCCCGCCGCCGTGAAAATTCGCGCCGAAGATGGTAGAAATATTGCCAGCGTCGATATTTCTCCTTTTATTAATCACCTGCCTCAAGGAAAATCAACCACTAATTTTTCTACCCCAAATGCTAGCGGTAGCACTTCCCAAGCTGCCAACATTATGGAAGCCTTGGAAGCTGGGGCGAAAGTCTTGCTAGTGGATGAAGACACGGCGGCGACTAATTTTATGATTCGCGATCGCAGAATGCAAGCACTAATCGCCAAAGACCAAGAACCAATCACCCCATTTATTGATAAAGTAAGACAATTGTACGCAGATTATGGAGTTTCTACTATTTTGGTAATGGGTGGTAGCGGCGATTATTTTGAAGTAGCGGATACCGTGATCGCCATGCAGAATTTTCACCCGGATGACGTGACAGCCAAAGCAAAAGCGATCGCCAAACAATACAGCGACACCCGCACTCCCGAAGGTGGCAAACAATTCGGCACAATTACCCCCAGAAAACCATTACCAGAAAGCATCGACCCCAGTTACCGCAATCGAGACGTGCGCTTGAAAGTGCGCGATGTCGATGAGATGCGTTTCGGTAGCGAAGATATCGATTTATCAGCCGTCGAACAAATCATCGATAAGGCGCAGTCGAGAGCGATCGCAGAAGCAATGGTTTATGCCGTGCGAAAATATATCGATGGCAAACGCAGTTTAGCCGAAATTCTCTCTCTAGTAATGGCAGATATCGAATCAAAAGGTTTAGATATCGTCACCCCTTTTCCCCAATGCGATTTAGCCATCTTCCGACAATTTGAATTAGCCGCCGCGATTAATCGTTTGCGCTCTCTCAATTGTTCTATTTAAGCTAAGGTTAGGGGCTAGGGGAACAGCATAGGAAAAGATGAAATTTCCCAATCACAAATGACCAATGAAAATTATCAATCAATTAATTGAACTCGAAACAAACCAGGGGATTAACATTTATAACATCACCCCTCAATTGAAAGACTTGCTGGAAAGTAGTTCTGTCCAAAACGGACAAATTTTGGTATTTTCTCGTCACACTACCACCGCGTTAGCTATTAACGAATACGAAGAAAGATTGCTGGAAGATGTAAAAGTCTATCTGAGAAAATTAGCACCAGAATCAGACAAATACTTACATAATGACCTCCACCTCAGACCAAATATCCCTCCCGATGAACCGATGAACGCTCATTCTCATTTAATGGCAATGACGTTAAGTACCAGCGAAGTAATTCCCGTGGTAGATGGCAAATTAGCTTTAGGAACTTGGCAATCCGTGTTATTTTTTGATTTAGACGGCCCAAGAAAAAGAAATGTGTTGGTGCAGATTAGCGGAAATTAGTCATTAGTCATCGGTAATTAGTCATTCGTTATTTGTCATTGCTAATAATAGACACGGCTAAATTCCTGCATAAGAAAGATGGCGTAATCAATATCCATTGATAATGGCAAAAGGTGTATTAACCAATCAAATGACCAATAACAAATGACCAATAACAAATGACCAATTTTACAGTTAAGATCTAAAGAGGCAATCAGTTTTTTTAAGAATCTGCCTTTTGGTTAGCGAAGAAAAAAGAGTAAGGAGAATAGGATGGAAGCAACGATAAATTGTGCAGAAGCCTGCGTCAACGGCTGTGTTTTGGGTGATAAATGTCCCCATCGCGAATACGTAGCAAAGGCAACCAGCTTTATGAACGAAACTTCGTTGGATAAAATGCACGAAATTGCTGAAGAAGCATTGCGGAAAAAAATGTCAGCACCACCACAATGGGTAATTCCTGATTTTCCAGAATAGGAAGAGGGAATTGAGGGGTGCGATCGCATAGCCTGCCGTAGGCATATCGTATTTAGTGAAAAAGTGCGATAAGCCTTCTGCACGCTGCGCGATCGCTCCTCAACAAGATACTGCAACTATACTTAAAAAACGCATCTGTCCTTTCACGATCGGATAGACATGAGCCAAAACCTCAATCCCACAACAATACCCCCCGCCTTTCCCGATCACACGCAACTACCTGACTCCGACGGCACGTTTGTGAAGAACTTCCAAGAACATCCCCAGAGTATCTTACTCACCGACTCCCTGGAAACTACACTGCAAACCCTTCATCCCGACGGACAATATGCGATCGGACAAGATTGTGGCATATACTGGCGCGAAACTGGCCCTCCAGAGTGCGGAGCCGAAGCGCCTGACTGGTTCTACGTTCCTAACGTTCCACCCCTATTAGATGGTGAAATTCGCCGCTCTTATGTGTTGTGGCGCGAGTATATTGTGCCATTAATTGCGATCGAATTTGCTAGTGGCGATGGTTCTGAAGAACGAGACAATACTCCCTTATCTCGCTTACCAGAAGGTGTTAACCAGAAACCAGGAAAGTTTTGGGTATACGAGCAGATTATTCGGATTCCTTACTATGCGATATACATCATTAAAACTAGTGAATTGGAAGTTTATAACTGGGTAAATACTCGCTATCGCCGCTTGGAACCAAACGATCGCGGACATTATCCGATCGACCTCATGGGAGTAGAATTAGGCGTGTGGGAAGGTAGCTATCAAAATCAAAATCAGCGATGGTTGCGTTGGTGGGATAATCAAGGGAATTTGCTGCTAACTGGTAGCGAACAAGCTAAACTCGAACGCCTCCATACAGAACAAGAACGCCAACGGGCCGATCGCGCCGAGCAAACCCAACGAGATGCAATTCCCCAACTGCTGGCAATGGGTTTAACGGTAGAGCAAGTAGCTCAGGCGTTATCTTTGTCTGTGGAAGAGGTGCAGAGATTGGGGTAAAGTGCGATCGGATTTTTTTCAACCGCAATAGCCATGTTAAATTCCTGGTGCTATAAGCGCTGAAGCAACTCATCATACTCTCTATGCGTGCCAATCCAAAACCAATAAATGCGATCGTTCTCCAACAAGCCAAGTACTCGGTAATCCAAAGTAACACGAACTGAATAAATTGGCTGACGCTGGCTAACTCGTTTGAACTGAAGACTATTGTGATAGGGATCTGAGCGCCAAAGAGAGTATGCTTTGGCAGCTTGTTCTTGAACTGATGCAGGAAGCTCATCAAGTTTCTTGCGAAATGTTTTCGTGACACTTGATTTCATGGCTCAGACTCAGAGGGGAAAACATCATCTAAAGGAGCAATATCGCCAACAACTATTTCTTGACGTACCATCTCAGCTATCCGATCCCACTGCTCATCAGTCGTAGATTCAAACTTAGTCTTCCATATCCGCTCATCTTCCATTTCAGCCAGTAGACGAGCAGCGATCGCATCTTGTTCATCAGCAGGCAAAGTCTTCAATTGCGCGATCGCACGTTCAAGCAACTCAGTCATACCTACCACACTCTTTTCTATCTCCTCTTTGAGTATAATATTTCCTTATTTATAAAATGTGACTGCTAGTGTTACCTTGAAACTTCAACACGCCATTCTTCGGCTGATATCTCTGCTGTTTCTATTACTTTCATACAGAATGTATGAATATCTTGCGCTGATAATTTGACTTCAATGAAAACCCCATTATGCAGTTGTCGCGTATTATGAAAATCTTTTTCATTCCACCCTATAAAGCGAGGGAATTGTTGCATAATTTCTTTGAAGTAATCTGGTTCTAAATCAGCGACTGTATTCATAGTAACTTCCAGAACATCTCGCCAACTTTTTACAGTATATTCCTGCCCAAAAAAATAAAGCCGTTTTGGAGTAGTCCCAGTTATTGAACTATTTATGTAGGAAGGTTGTGCCGATTCATCACCAAAATAGCTCCAAATTTGCATGGCAATATCAGCAAGATATCCGGCCCGTTTTTCAATATTTTCTCTATACCACGATGTTTGAGACTGAAAATATTTATTTAATTCTAAATGGCTATTTTGAAAGCGCTCTTTCTTAAGTTCAAAACCAGAGTTATAAAGTTCTGAATTATAAGCTGTGAGCGTTAAATTTCCCAAAGTATGCTGAAGAAGTTCATGTGTTATAGCCCAATCTTCTCCTAAGTGTTTTTTCCACCAATCATTTAGGGTTTGTGGCATGATGTGTTCAATGGAAAGCCCATCGAAAGAAACTTGTTCCTTATGCTTAAAAGATTCTTCTATAGATTCGAGAATAAGCTTGCCCTTTTCAGAGCGATTGCCTCCGTATAATTTTACATCAAGCAATCTATCTCTAAACTCTGCATCTTTTGGATAATCTCGGCTTTGAAGAGTTAATTTCAATCTATCGACAAAATTATCAGATACAAGATTGGTACTTTTACTCACTTGTGAGTAGAGTAGAGCAAAAATCCTGTTTAGCCCTCTTGTTTGAATATTGCAAACAAAGCGACGAAGGATAAAATTTTCAATAACTTGAAGAACAGAGACAAATTCCTCCTGGGTAATTCGATTTTTTACCCAATCGTCATAGCAATTTAAAAGAAATGGATAGACAGTTGCAATATCCAAACGATTTAAGCGGTGAAGATATTTCCGCACAATTTCATTGGACTCTCGCTCTGGATTCAAAAAGATTGAATAATATTCGGAGAATACACACAAATCCTTTAAATATGAAACTGCATCATTGTTACTAATTCGCTCTTTTATTTCAAAATAAATTTCATTTTGCTTAATTTCAATACCACTTTTAGTCAGATAGTGACGAATAAATTCTGTCAAGTTTTCACCTAGCAAGTCTTGCATAGGTTGCCAATATTGTGTATATACAGACTCTTGAGAATTTGTATGAATTCGCATGAAAAAATAGTTACGAATCAAATCCGCTTGAGTAAGAGATCTTCCCTTAGCATTAAGACTTTCAAAAACTAAATGAGGATCGTCATCCTCACTGAGAACGACACTCACAAGAGAAAGATTACTACAAATAACTTTCTTGATTCTTTGAAGCTCTAATGCTGCTCTGTTTAGTCGAAGCGTTTTTTCAAAAAATCGATAGCATTCTAAAATACCACTCTCATTGATTTGAGCTTCTGAATTTATTATATGCTGGAATGCTACACGATCTACTTGCGTGGGCTGTAATTTATAATAATCCGAGCCATCTTCATAAGAATTGACAAGAAACTTATTATTGATTTCTTCTGCTAATTTTTCCTCTGACTGTTTTGCAGTATCTCTCAAAGCAGAAAGCAATATAAAAACAGTAGTCAATCGCTGCTGTCCATCAATCAATAGATACTTGCCGACACCTTCAGGAACAGATTTAATAGGCATGGTGACAATAGAACCCATAAAGTGAGGACGAGGATTATCTGCCTTACATAGTTCTACTAGATCGTTCCACAATGCTTGCCACTCTGGTTTTTTCCAGCTATATGGTCTTTGGAATAGAGGTACTACGTATTGCTGTGTTCCTTCAATTATTTTTTGTAGCTTTGTTTCTGAGGCTTGCATTTGCGCTATAAACAGATATTTTTATCAATATACCATATTGTATTTTATGTCAATCCAAAAAAGTTTGCCTTAGCGTACCATCGCTCAAATCAGCATTATTAGCCTTCTTCAATTATTTCATTAACCGCATTCAAATAGTGATAATAATATTTCTCCTCCAAACAAACAAAAACTACCTTCTCAACAGAATTATTCCTCTTAAGAAAAACTTTCACTTCACCAACCGCAATTCTAGCCGCCGTTCTTCTGGGAAAACCTAACATACTTCTGCTAATGGCTGGAAAAGCGATCGTTTTTATAGAATATTCTTCAGCCAACGCCAAGCAATTTCGATAGCATTCAGCCACAGCCAACATCCGATCCTCATTATTACCCTTTTGCCACAGGGGAGCAACTATATGAATGATCCACCGTGCAGGGAGGTTATAGCCACTGGTAATTTTAACTTCACTCCTAACAGAACCAATTAGTCGATCGCATTCTTCTCGCAGCTGAGAACCTGCTGCACTATGAATCGCCTCATCTACAACACTACTACCGGAAAAGTACGGATCGGTAGTGTTGACGATCGCATCCACCTGTTGTTTAGTAATATCACCTTGAATAACTGATATTCGATTTTTCATACTTCCCAAAATTTCACGGATTTACTTATTAATTTTAACTGCCTAACCGTCCAAACCCGTTACCAATTAAAACAAATGGAGCCCAGTAATAAGGATGGCTGAGACGTTGATATACTTCTGATGATAAATTATTGCGAGTGCGTGCTTGTACTGCAATCCCTCGCTGTTCTCCCAGCGCACCGTACTGTCCGGTAATTAAAGCTATTTGAGCTTGACGTAATGCTTCCGCCTTAGTAAGTTTTCCGCCTTGCAAAGCAGTATAAAACCCATCCATTAGCGCTTGCGTTCCGCCATCAGAAACAGACCATAATGAAGAAATAGAAGCTAAAGCACCAGCTAATTGGATCTGGTAGCCGAAACCTAAAATTTCTTCCCCATTTCCTAATTGTCCGCCAACACCAGTTTCACAAGCGCTTAATACTACCAAGTCTACATTAGGCAACGACCAAGTTTCTACATCTCTCAGGGTAATGCGATCGCCATTTCCAAATAATATAAAAGATGCCTCAGGTGTCCCCGTCACAAATATAGCATGAGTTGCTAAATGCACGATATTATAATCATTCAAACGAGGAATCAGAGTGGCAGGATTGAACGCTTCATCTAATAATTTAGTTGTAGTAGGAACCGTCACAGCCAAATTTTCTACTTCCCGTCCTGCATAGGGTAATCCAGCAAACGTCACTTGCCGATTTCCCACACTCACGTTATAACTTCCCTGAGTAAAAGCAGCCGCTAAAATACGGCGTTGAGTGGTAGTTTTGCTACTAAAATCCGTTAAGCTAGCAGCAGTAATATTGTTAATCCGAAATCGCTGTGTTAACCATTTTTCTCCATCAAATAATGCAGCTAAAGGAATATAACGCAAAATTCCATCAGGCGCATAAAGAATAGTTTGTGCTTTTGTATTAGAGAGAACTTTTTCGATTGGTTTAACCAGCCAATTATAAAGCTTACTTGCTGGTATCCTTGCATCTGATGTAGGGTCTTGTAAAGCTTGTCTAAATTCCACAATAACTCTGTTTAACTCTTCACGTTTAACTGATACTGGGATATGAACTGGCGCAGCATCAGGTGTTACTAAAACTAATTCAATACGGTCTTCTAAAATTAAAGGATAAAGCACTACAGCGATTTCTTGCTGTTGTTTGAGTTGTTGCAAGTTACGCTGTAATCGATTCAAATTGGGTAAATCTGGATTTTGTCCTACAGCAGTGCGGTTTAAATCCTGCACAAGTGTTACTATTTCTGGTGACCTAATAAATTGATTAAATTCTGCCCTTTGTTGCTGTTGAATTTTTTCTAGTTCAGCAATTTGTTGTTGTTGTTCGGGTGTTCTTTCTGCTTCTGGAATATTGCGTAAATCGGCAAGTTCTTGACCTAAATGTACCGCTTCTGCATACTTCTCTGCAATCTTTTCTTCTTTATTTAATAAATCAATGCCTTGTCCTGTGAGGTCGTTTCCTCGCACATTATGCAAATACTCAGCAACTTCTTGTATTTTTAGCAAATCTAAAACTTTTTGTGCTTCCCATACTCGATTTTGTTTGAGTAACAATTCAGCTAATTTACGATAGTTATCAGCTACCGTATTGGTGAAAGATTTCTGTTGTTCTAACGATAATGTTTTTAAATTTTTCCGGATGGATTCCGTGATATTAACTGATTGTTTATAGAAAATAATTGCTAATTCCGGCTGATTTTGTTGTACCAAAACTTGGGCAGTGTTGCTGAGTGCGATCGCTTCCCCAGCCCGATCGCCCACTTGTCGCCAAATTGCCAAGGATTGTTGTAAAAGTTCCTGTGCTTCCGAGTATTTATCCAACCCATAATAAAGGGCGGCTATACTATTAAGAGTTTGAGCTTCTCCCGCTCGATCTCCTAATTCTTTATGTATCGCTAATGCTTGTTTTAAAATATTTTCTGATTCAACTAAATCACCCAAATTTATATAGATGCCACCAATATGATATAATATTTTAGCCTCAGCAGATTTATCATTAATTTGTTTTGCGATCGCTAATCCTTTTTTGTAGTATTCCAGCGCTAAACTATGCTGTTTCAAACCTTCGTAAACAACCCCAATAGCATCAAGAGTAAGGCTTTCCCCAGCCTTATCTCCTACTTCTTTACGAATTGCCAATGCTTGCTGTAAAAACTCTAAAGCTTGGAGATATTGACCCAAATTGTAATAAACACCTCCAATATTATTAAATGAATTTGCCACACCACTCCGCTCGTTCAATTCTTGACGAATTGACAAAGCTTCCTGATAAGATTTTAACGCCTGTGGATATCTTCCCAACCCGTAATAAATACCACCGATATTATCGATACTGTTAACTATATTTGGCTTATTCCCAATTTCTTTAGCAATTGATAAAGATTGTTCATAAGCTTCTAGTGCTTGTTCGTATTGACCCAGTGATTCATAAATAACACCGATACCGTTGACAGTGCTAGCAACACTAGCTTTATCTTCAATTTGTTTAAGAATTACCAAAGATTCTTGATAAAATTCTAACGCCTTAGAATACTGGCCTAACTGACGATATACTAATCCAATATTGCTAAGTAATCGTCCAACACCAGCTTTATCATTAAGAGTTCTACGAATTGCTAAAGATTGCTGATAATATTTTAATGCTTGTTCGTATTCACCCAAACTGTAATAAACACCACCGATATTATTCAGCGTGCGCCCTTCATCTCGCTTATTTCCAACTTCCTGACGAATTAATAAAGCTTGTTCATATAATTCTAATGCTTTTTGATAATCGCCTTGAGCAGCATAAACAGCAGCAATATTGTGTAACGATTCTCCTTCAATAGCACGATTACTAATTTGTTTAGCAATTCGTAACGCTTGTTGAGGTAATGCCAAAGCTTTTGGATAATCACCTAATAAACGATAAACATAACTCTGATTATTGAGAGTTTCACCAATTCCAGCCTGGTCATTTAATTGCTGGCGAATATCGAAAGCTTGCTGTAAATTTTCCAAAGCTTTGTCATAGTTACTCAAACTCGTATAAACTTCACCAATGTTATCCAAAGTTGCGGCAACGCCTACTTTATCGTTTATAGTTTGGCGAATTTCTAGGACTCTTTGATAAGTTGCGAGTGCGGCTTGGAATTCGCCAGAATTGAATTGGTTAATGCCTTTTTCAAAGAGTTGGTCTGCTTGTTTTGCAGTACTCGCTTGTTCATCTAAAGTTTGCGGCACGGCAATTTGCGGTTGCACCACCACAATCGCTGCACCCATCAACGTTGCCGATAATCCATAGAAAAAATTCTGCGACATCTTAAATTAGGTTATTTTGAAAAATTAACTTGCTATTTTACCAAGGTGGTGGTGACTGCCAAACTCTGAGGATGCCATCTTGACTTCGACTCAATAGAGTTTTTCCATCCGGACTAAAGTGAACGCTGAAAAACTTATCGGGGTATCCTGATAGTTCAGTCAAGAATTTCCCTGACTTAACATCCCAAATTAGAATCCGAAAGTTTTGATGAATGGTAGCAAGAAGTTGGCTATCTGGGCTAATTGCTAAGTTATTCACTTGACCGAGATTTTGTAGTTGTAGATTACTTCTGAGTTTGCCCGTACCGAGATCCCAAAATTGAAGGATGCCATCTTTACTGCCGCTAACTAAGGTATTTCCATCTGGACTAATTGCGATCGAATTAAGGGCAGAAGGATGAACCCTTTCATCAGAGCAACTAACTCCGCTACTAGAAGTTTCCAGAGTACGTTTTAGTTTGCCAGTAGGAACATCCCAAATTTTAATGCTAGTACCACCATTGACAGAGGCAAGCGTTTTTCCATCTCCAGAAAAGGAGAGTAAATAAAACCCTTCACAGTAGCGATGATCGATGGTATGCAGTAGTTTGCCAGTCTTCAGATTCCAAATTTTGAGACCTTCAGGTGATTCGATGTATACCTGTAAGCTAACCAAAGTTTGTCCATTCGGGCTGATTGCCAAGTTCTCTATATCCCTGCTATTTAAACCAAGATCAAAGGTATGCTCTAGTTTGCCATTACCTAGATTCCAAATTTCGATTTTGTTTTCACGATTGCGCCCGTGGGCTAAGGTTTGACCATCTGAGCCGATAATGATGGGAGAAGTACCCGACCATTTTAATCCCTCAAGTTTAATAGAACGCTCTAGTTTGCCATTACCTATATTCCAAATCTCAAAGATGGATTCTATATCGACCGCATTCAAAAAATTCATATTCAACCCGATGATAGTTTTCCCATCCGGTCTGAAGGTAAGAGATCTCAACATACTTTCTGTTTGCGTCTGGAAAAAATTTTGAAGTAAGAAGTGGCCGCGAAAGTGTCGCCAAGCAATGCCTGAATTTGAGCCGAGATTAAAAAAAGTACTGATGGGAATTCCTAAGTTAAATCCAGACTTAACCGCCACTGTATTTCCCGTATCGGCATTGTAAATTGGTTGTCCTTCTGCCCGCCCGTGAATGCCAATTACATCACCTCGCTCATTAAATATCGGCCCTCCGCTCATACCGGAAGCAGTGGTGTTAGTGTAAACCAGCGCGTAGCCCTCCTCTAACGTATCCAGAGGACGCCCGGAAATTTTGCCCGTAGTGATTTGAAAGATGCGTTGAGTAATCGCTTGTCCGGGGTGAGGCCAACCTGCAATATAAATAGTTGAGCCTTCCTGAATGATTTCCGCATTGCCTAACTGGGCAGTTTGGTAATTTTTATTACTCGTAAACTGCACCACAGCTAAATCTACATTGGGAAGTTTTTTAACCGTACTGTAGTTTAGGTTATGTTTCTGTGCATCCGAGGTAACGATTTCATATTCATCTGGAGTAGCTACGACGTGCTTGGCAGTCAGGACGTAGTAAGTATTACCTTCTTTGGCAATCAATACACCAGAACCGGGATTTTGACCGTTGATGACGACTGTAACCTTTTTGGCGATCGCAGCGATCGCTTCCTCATTGAGTTGCGTTGACACAATTTGCGGTTGCATCACCACAATTGCTGCACCTATTAATGCTGCCGATAATCCATAGAAAAAATTTTGCGACATCTTTCTTACACCCTCACCACTACAAGAAAGTTAAGGCTTTGACAATTGCCAAATTTGTGTCTCGTCAACCACAAAATTGTGACTGAAAAGCATTTGACCATCAGCACTGAATGCTACCTCTACAGGTTTACCAGCATCCAGAGTCCGCAGTAGTTGCCCCGTGTCTAAACTCCAAATTTCGATTTCGTTATTACTGCTACTGGCAAGAATTTGTCCATTTGGTTCAATGGCAAGGGAACCAATACTTGCAGAATTTTCTTTCAAAGTATGAAGCAACTCACCAGTTTGCCAGTTCCAAATCTTGATACTAGCGTCGTCAACATTGCCTCTAGGAGAATTTTGGAGATTATAAATTTGTTTAGAACTTGCACTACCACTGGCGAGAATTTGCCCAAACGGGCTGAAATTCAGTTCAATAACGGGCGTTGAATGTCCTTTAATGGTACGCAGCAATTTGCCTGTACCTAAATTCCAAATTTTGATAGTTCCGCCCAAATTTCCACTGGCGAGAATCTGACTATCTGGGCTAATGGTCATCCCCCAAACGCCCTCATCATTATCAAGCTCGTGCAACAATTTGGCAGTATTGAGGTTCCAAATTCTGATTATTTTGTCATGTCCAGTAGCCAATGTCTTACCATCCGGGCTAAACGTAGGCAAGTAGGTAGAAACTTGATTATTGATGGTAAAGGTATGCAGTAATTCTCCGGTGTTGACATTCCAAATTTTGATGTTAGCGATGCTTCTGTTTCCCTCTTCCTCACCGATACTTACTAAACTTTTACCATCCGGGCTGAACAAGAGAGAGCGAATACCACGAACCAGAGAATGCGCTTTTATAGTTCGCAGTTCTTTACCGGTAGTTCGAGCGCACAAACTTATTTCGCCACTTTGAAGAGGGATAGCCATCACCTGATTATCGGGACTAAAGGTGACATTACCAGCTACTTTTTCCGAGCAACGTTTGTCAGTCGAAAGAGTGTTGGCTAGAGAAAAGTTATCTCGTAAATACAGTAAATTGATGCCATTTTGGGAGGCGAGTTTCAAAAAGCTATTAATAGGAACACCCAGATTAAATCCATCTTTAACAGAAATTGTATTTCCGTCTTGATTAACAATTTGTTCCCCCTCTGCTTGTCCGTGAATACCGATTACCCGTCCTTGAGCATCCCACACTGGGCCTCCACTCATCCCGACACGGGTAGTATTGGTATAAACTAAGCCATAACCTTTGTCTAACGGCTCTAACGGTCGTCCAGATATCTTCCCCGATGTAAGCTGAAATATACGTTGAGCGATCGCGCGTCCGGGATGGGGCCAACCGGAAATATAAACTGTTTTTCCTTCATTTGCCACATCAGAATCTCCCAGTGGCGCAATTCGACGGTGTTTGTCACTGGTAAACTGCACCAGCGCTAAGTCTACTCCAGGCAATTTTTTGACGGTGCTGTAGTCCAGTGAATGTTTAGTGCCATCGGAGGTGACGATTTCATATTCATCTGGGCTGTTAACAACGTGCTGTGCAGTAAGCACGTAGTAAGTATTGCCTTTTCGGGAAATAATTACCCCAGAACCGGGATTTTGACCGTTAATGAAGACAGTTGCTTCTCTAGCCAGAGATGCGATCGCTTGTTCGTCCAAAGTTTGCGGTACGGTAATTTGCGGTTGCACCACCACAATTGCTGCACCCATCAACGCTGCTGATAATCCATAGGAAAAAATTTTAAACATCTCATTTGCACCAATTACACAAAAAAATCAATATTTTAATGATTACCCGATCGAATTTTTAATTAATAAAATGCCGCTTATTAATGAGCATTAAAAAAAATTACCGATCGCGAGAATTAATTGGTTGCGAAGGAGGAGTACGTCTGCCAACAGGCGTTAAACTGGGATATTCTCCATTGAGATATCGATCTAAACTGATATAAAGACGGTCTTGAGTTTCGCTAATAGGTGCAGCAGAAGCCACCCGGATGCGGAATATTCTTTGCAAAGTATCTCCGGGAGTAGCGCCACTGGTATTCAAAGTAAATAAAGGTTCACCACTACAAGGTTCATTCTCTTTTTCGGCAACGCAAACAACGACTTGACCGCTTTTAAACTGAGTAGTGATATATTTTAGAGTGTCGTTTTTGTAGTGAGTTTGCAATCTGCTGCTTACTTCCTGACACAACTTCTGAGGAGTACTGCCAGAGAGGGCGATATTAGGAGAATTCCAGAGAATCATCGGCACTTCTTTTTCTGGCGTCCGAACAATGGTAGCGGGTACACCATTACTCGTGCCGCAGAGGAAAGTGGTGTTTTGTGCTACAGTTGGCTGACTGAAGGCTGTAGTAATGCTAAATGCGATCGCACCTGATATTTGCACGCAAGACAGAGTTTTCATCTGTATTTTTGTATATTTGCAATTAAAATTCTTTAGTTATTCCGTCCAATAAGCTAACACACCTCAAATCTTCCATATTTCTGATATCCCCCCTCCCCACCTCCCCATCTCCCCATCCCTCCATCCCAGGTTTTAGCCAAAATTGTCCCCTTCTATGGCAACCTGAAAAACAGAGACGAACACAGGGAATAAACCAATAGCGATATGCAAACTCTGCCAAACCCAACCACCTCCCGTCAACCGGAATTCGACACCACCATCAAGCGGCGCAAAACTCGTCCCGTCAAAGTAGGAAACGTCACCATCGGCGGCGGTTACCCCGTAGTGGTACAGTCGATGATCAACGAAGACACCCTAGACGTAGAAGGATCGGTAGCTGCGATTCGTCGCTTGCACGAGATTGGCTGCGAAATAGTGCGCGTTACCGTACCTAGTCTCGGTCATGCCAAAGCAGTAGGGGAAATCAAGCAAAAACTCCTTCAAACTTACCAAGACGTACCCCTAGTTGCCGACGTACATCACAACGGTATGAAAATCGCCTTGGAAGTTGCCAAATACGTAGATAAAGTACGGATTAATCCAGGATTATACGTATTTGAAAAACCGAAAGCCGATCGCAGCGAGTATAGCCAAGCCGAATTTGACGAAATCGGGGAAAAAATCCGAGAAACCTTAGAACCACTGGTAGTTTCTTTGCGCGATCAAGGCAAAGCTATGCGAATCGGTGTCAATCACGGTTCATTAGCCGAACGGATGCTGTTTACTTACGGCGACACCCCAGAAGGGATGGTAGAGTCTGCCTTGGAATTCATTCGGATTTGCGAATCTCTCGACTTCCGCAACATAGTGATTTCCATGAAAGCTTCCCGCGCCCCCGTGATGATAGCTGCTTATCGTCTGATGGCAAAGCGGATGGATGAAAATGGGATGGACTATCCCCTGCACTTGGGAGTAACAGAAGCGGGCGACGGGGAATACGGAAGGATTAAGTCTACGGCTGGGATTGCGCCTCTCTTAGCGGATGGGATTGGCGATACGATACGGGTTTCCCTGACTGAAGCTCCTGAAAAAGAGATTCCGGTTTGTTATAGTATTCTGCAAGCTCTGGGATTGCGGAAAACAATGGTGGAATACGTCGCCTGTCCCTCATGCGGTCGTACATTGTTTAACCTAGAAGAAGTCCTGCATCGGGTACGGGAAGCAACCAAACATCTCACCGGGTTAGACATAGCAGTAATGGGCTGCATTGTCAACGGCCCTGGAGAAATGGCCGATGCCGACTACGGTTATGTTGGCAAACAGCCCGGTTATATTTCCCTGTATCGAGGCAGAGACGAAATCAAAAAAGTTCCCGAAGCTCAAGGTGTGGAGGAGTTAATAAACTTAATCAAAGCAGACGGTCGCTGGATCGATCCTTAAAAAAATAGCGTGCAAAGTTTTATTTGGTTAAGCACAATAGTGGTATGTACTGAACAATTCGATAAAAAGCCTGTGCTAAATTGGGCTTACTCCCATTGCAGTTTCTCCTTTTTTCCGGCTCAACAGACATGATGGATAAAACAAAACGTTGGCTCGTGCTTGGGGCAACAGCTGTAGTGCTAACTCCCGTCGCCGCAACTGCCCTGAATTTTTATATGCCAAACACTCCCATAATTGCTCAGGCTTTCTTTAGAGATAGCCCGAAGGAGTTAGTGGATGAAGTATGGCAGATAGTTGATAAAAACTACGTTGATGGTACTTTTAACCGGGTAGATTGGCAGGCAATTCGCAAGGACTATCTGAACCGGAATTACACCACGAAGGAAGAAGCATACAAAGCAATCCGGGAGATGCTCAAGCCACTGGATGACCCTTACACCCGGTTTATGGACCCGAAAGAGTTTCAGAGTATGCAAATCGATACTTCTGGAGAACTAACGGGTGTTGGTATCCAATTGGCTCAGGATGAGGAAACTAAAAAACTGGTGGTGATTTCGCCAATTGAGGGTACGCCAGCTGCTAAGGCTGGAGTGCTAGCGAAGGATATCATTACCAAAATTGACGGGAAATCGACCAATGGCATGAATGTCAACGATGCCGTTAACCTGATCCGAGGCACTGTTGGTACGGAAGTAACTCTGACTGTTCAGCGGAGTAATCAAGAAAAGGTTTTCCGCCTCAAACGGGAAAGGATCGAAATCCATCCCGTCCGCTACACTTATCGTCCAGATATTTCTGGCGGTGTTGGCTATATTCGCTTGAATCAATTTAGCGCCAATGCAGCCCCGGAAATGCGGGCGGCTATTCAGGCTTTAGAAAAGCAAAAGGTAGCTGGTTACATTTTGGATTTGCGTTCTAATCCTGGTGGACTGCTTTATTCGAGCATTGATATTGCCCGGATGTGGTTGAAAGAAGGGTCGATCGTCTCTACTGTAAACCGCCAAGGGGTATCCGATCGCGAAAAAGCCAATAATCGCCAAATTACTGATAAACCATTAGTGGTGTTGGTAGATGGTGGTTCGGCCAGCGCTAGTGAAATTCTATCGGGAGCGCTCCAAGACAATCAACGCGCCGTGCTAGTCGGTACGAAAACCTTTGGAAAAGGCTTAGTGCAGTCGGTGCGGGGATTGGGTGATGGTTCGGGTTTGGCAGTGACGATCGCTAAATATTTTACTCCCAGCGGTCGGGATATCAACCACGCCGGCATTGCTCCCGATGTGACGGTGGAACTCTCTGATGCCCAAAGACAAGAGTTAAGCCGCAATCGCGATGAAATCGGCACTAAACAAGACCCTCAATATGCGAAGGCTATAGAAGTGTTGCAGCAACAAATTGCCAAACGCAATGGCAATGGTAGAGCGACTTCTGCTAATCGCTAGTCGAGAGGGAAAGGGAAAGGGAGAGGGAAAGGGAAAATTTGACACCTCAATTCAGAAAACTTAATGATGACTTCATATTTTCTCATTCTCAATTCTTAAGAAAAAGTAAAAGTGAAAGAAAGAAACATTAAGTTATTTTTCTTTCACTTTATTTTTTGAATTTATAAAAAATCAACATAAATTATTATTTAGATATTAAAATTAGCTTAAATTAACAGATAGAAACCTTCCTTTTAAAGCAAATTCCTATTTTTGTGACAGTGTGTTAAATAAGGGTTAACCTCTCACTAAATACGAGGTAAGTTCACAAATAGGTGAGTAAATTATTTTTAGTAAGTAAGCTCATCTTTAAAAACTGAGAAGTCATTAGTTAGGCCATAGGCCATAGGTAAGAATCTATTTTTTAACCTCTTAACCATTGACCAAAGGCAATCTACCTGAAAGACTTCTGGGCGATCGACAGGATAGATTTTGTGCCGAACAGGACACATTTACAAACATAGTCATAAGCGGTTGGAGTGAAGAGAAAAACTCTTGCATAGCCGTTAAGGAGGTTTTATGAACGAAAAAGTCGTTTCTAGCTCTCGGAACGTGGCGATCGTAGGCCCTTATTTGAGTGGTAAAACCACGTTGCTAGAAAGCTTATTGTTTGTGACGGGTGCGATTTCTCGCAAAGGGAGCGTTAAAGATAAAAACACGGTAGGAGATAGCGCGACAGAAGCACGCGATCGCCAAATGACCGTAGAGTTGACAGCCGCCTGCGCCGAATATGGAGATTTGCGGTTTACATTTGTTGATTGTCCCGGTTCAGTAGAATTTTCTCAAGAAACTTTTAACGCCTTGATTGGTGTGGATGCGGCGGTAGTGGTTTGCGAACCAGTTAGCGATCGCGTCCTTACCCTAGCCCCCTTATTCAAATTCTTGGATGACTGGGAAATTCCTCACCTAGTCTTCATTAACAAGATGGATCGGGCGAATAACAACTTTATGGACGTATTGCACGCCCTCAAAAATGTATCTAGTCGTCCTTTAGTACCTCATCAATATCCGATCGGTCAAGGAGAAAACCTCGTTGGCTTTATCGACTTAGTAACCGAACAAGCTTATCATTATCATGCCGGTGCGCCAGCCGACCCGGTGCCCTTCCCAGCAGAACTGAAAGAACAAGAACACGCCGCACGCAACGAAATGCTGGAAGAGTTAGCCAACTTTGACGATCATTTGTTGGAAGAACTCCTCGAAGAAATCGAACCACCTCAAGAAGAAATCATCCAAGACCTGAAAATGGAATTGGGGGCAGACTTAATCGTTCCCGTATTCCTGGGAGTAGCAGAAAGCGATTTTGGCGTTCGACCCCTATTAGAAGCTTTAGTACGAGAAGCACCCGCTCCAGAAACAACTTTAGATCGCCGGGGAATTTCCCTCAAGGGCGATGTACCTTTGGCACAAGTACTGAAAACTTACTTCACTCCCCAAGGTGGCAAACTCTCCTTAGTCCGAGTTTGGCAAGGTACGTTAACCGATGGCATCGTTCTTAATGGGATGCGTGCCGGTGGTCTTTATCGTCTGGCAGGTCAACAACAAACCACTATACAACAAGCAGAAGCTGGTGAAATTGTGGCGATCGGTCGTTTGGAAGGCATAAAAACGGGCGATACCCTATCAACTAATAGCGGACAACCGGCGTCAGAATTACCCAAAGCGGAACAACTGACGCCGGTTTACGCTTTAGCGGTTACCGCAGAAAAGCGCAACGATGAAGTAAAAATCAGTTCTGCCGTTGGCAAGCTGATCGAGGAAGACCCCTCTTTGGCTTGGGAACAACACGGCGATACCCGCGAAGTGATCCTGTGGGGTCAGGGCGAAATTCACCTGCAAGTAGCCCTAGACCGCCTGCGTCGCAAGTATAACTTGCCAATGGTTACCCACTTACCCCAAATCCCTTACAAAGAAACCATTCGCAAACCTGCTACTTCCATTCACGGACGCTACAAGCACCAAAGCGGCGGACACGGACAGTTCGGTGATGTTTATTTAGACATCAAACCGCTAGGACGTGGGGAAGGCTTCAACTTCAACGAAACAATTGTGGGCGGAGTGGTTCCACGGCAATATATTCCAGGTGTGGAAACTGGTGTGCGGGAATTTCTAGCACATGGGCCATTGGGTTACCCAGTGGTGGATGTGGCAGTTACCTTAACGAACGGTTCTTACCACACGGTAGATAGTTCGGAACAAGCGTTTAAACAAGCTGCACGTTTGGCAATGCAAGAAGGGATGGCTAAATGCGAACCTACTTTGCTAGAACCGATTACCTCTATTGAGGTTTCGACACCGCAAGAATTTACTTCTAAAGTAATGCAATTGCTGACCGGACGACGCGGCCAAATTTTAGGCTACGAAGGTCGGTCTGATTGGAAAGGGTGGGATAAACTTTCTGCCTATTTGCCACAAGCGGAAATGCAAAACTTTATCGTAGAATTGCGAAGTTTAACAATGGGTGTTGGCTTCTTTAACTGGAAGTTCGATCACCTGCAAGAAGTGCCTGATAAATTAGCTGAACGGGTACTGACTACCAATGGTAATGGTAATGGCAAGAAGAGTTAAAAGTTAAAAATGGGTTTGCTTCATTTTTGATTTTTAATTTGGGTAGGGCATCGGATATCTGATGCCCTATTGTCATTGGTCATTGGTCTTTTGTAATATCAAGTCTGGTTGTATCGTTATTGTAAGATTAGTTTTGGAAATTCTGTGAGAATCACAGGTTAAATTTTAACCGCAGATGAAAATAGATGAACGCAGATGAACGCAGATAAGAGTACGATTTGTTAGCTAATAGATGTTACCGGATATGATATGAAACACTAATTGTTTACGCAATTGTCTTAGGTTACAGCAAGGGTATAATATGAATCCGATCGCCTCTCTCATTACTTGCTTAGTGGCAGTTATTGTTTATCTGAATAGTGGAAAGATTCCGAGCGATCGCACTCGTTCAACGGTTCGCACTATTGCTATATTAGTGGGAGTAATTGCCGTCATCTCATCGATTACTAGACTACTGGTAATCGTTCCTGCTGGCAATGTAGGAGTTGTCGATACTTTTGGCAATGTTTCCGATAATACCCTTTCTCCTGGCGTTCACTTAGTTAATCCCTTTACTAAGGTGATCAAGTTTTCCACTCGCTTAAAAGATGTGAAGGAAAACGTTGATGCTTCTTCTCAAGAAGGATTGAGTTTAAATCTCGACGTAAGCCTTCAATACAAACTAGATCCGCAAAAAGCCGCCCAAGTTTATAAAAATATCGGTTTTGATGAAACGGATTTAGTAATTTCTCGATTTCGTTCTACTACTCGCGCTCTCACTGCTCAATATCCAGCTTCTGCTATTTATTCTACCAAACGTCAAGAAATAGCACGGCAACTAGACCAACAACTTTCTCAGCAGTTACCTAATCTCGGTTTTGTAGTAGAAGAAACTCTGTTGAGAAATGTTAAAATGCCCGATGAACTACAAGCGGCTATTCAAGAGAAATTGAAAGCAGAACAAGAAAGTCAGCAGATGGCTTTTGTATTACAAAAAGAACGTCAAGAAGCTCAACGCAAACTAATCGAAGCTAAAGGTATCGCCGACTCTCAAAAAGTGATTTCTCAAGGACTCAATAGTAATTTATTACAATTGAGGGCAATTGAAGCAACAGAAAAATTAGCTCAATCTCCAAATTCTAAAATAATTTTGGTTGGATCGGGGCAAGGAGGATTACCTATTCTTTTACAACCAGATATGACTACTGCTAAACCTAAGTAATCTTTGGTAACGAATTGATTTTGAGGTGAATATGGAAAATACAGAAAGTTGGTATATTGTGAAGCGCAATGAAGGAAATTGTGATATTTTGCCAAGTCGTGAAGTGGAAGGAAAGGAACAGGAAAACATGGTGGAAAAGTGGGGGCCAATTGCTTCGCGGGAGGATGCGATCGCGCGTCGTGTAGGATTGATTCGCGCTGGAAAATGTAAACCTGTCTGAAGTAGGTAATCGATTGAATTTCTATTGACAAAAGCGCTACTAAGACACTGATTTTAATCGTTCACATCTTAGATTAATAGTCAAGTAATTACTTGACTAATTTTACATTTTATGTAAAGATAATTTAAGCTGTCGTTCAATTTGCATTAAATTTCTACAAACAATGGAAAAAATTAATAAGGATGTGTTTTATGTTAAACAGCTAGAACCAATTCAACCGTTTGACTATAGTGCTGAAAAGTATGATTTTACATTTGTAGATTTGTTTGCTGGGATCGGAGGATTCAGAATAGCCTTGTCAGAATTAGGTGGCAAATGTTTAGGCTATTCAGAGATCGATCGAGAAGCTATCAAAGTTTATCAGAAAAACTTTGTGAATAACGACAAAGAGGAAAATTTAGGAGATATCCGTCATATAGATAAATTTCCTTTTGAAGTAGATGTAGATGTAGTAGTTGGTGGTGTTCCCTGTCAAGCTTGGTCAGTAGCAGGAAAGTTGAAAGGATTTGACGATCCACGAGGTAGACTTTGGTTTGATACGATTAGAGTAGTTAAAATAAATCAGCCCAAAATATTTATATTTGAAAACGTAAAAGGCTTAATCGATCCTTTGAATCGATTAAGCTTTGAATGGATAGTTAATAGTTTAATAGAAATCGGTTATTCGGTAAAATATGATGTTCTAAACTCTTATGATTTTGGACTTCCCCAAAATAGGGAAAGAGTTTTTATAGTAGGAGTCAGAAACGATTTAGAACAAGCTAAAGAGTTTAAGTTTCCCGAACCGTTAGAAATAAGACCTAAATTATATCAATTCATTGAAGGAGTTAAAAATTACCAGGAGTTACTTAAAACAAAGGTAAGTTCTCAAGTGTTATTCGGTAAGAAAATACCTCGTTCTAGAAATCGTTTCCAAAAAGATGATGAATTAAATGATTTTTTTGTCTTTTGCGATACGAGAAATGGCCACAGCACCATTCATTCTTGGGATATTGTCAGCACTACTGAAAGGGAAAAGCTGATTTGTTATACCATACTGAAAAATAGAAGAAAGAAAAAATATGGTTTAAAAGATGGCAATCCTTTATCTTTCAATGATTTAGCAGAATTAGTACCCAATCTCCAGAAGGAAGAACTGGATAAATTAGTCAAAAAAAATATTATTAAGTATATAGAAAAACAAGGATATGAGTTTGTAAATTCTAAAAATTCTACAGGAATCAATGGAATATATCGAGTTTTCTTACCTCATTCAGACATAATTCCTACTTTAACGGCCACAGACAATAAAGATTACATTGCTACCATATCTATTGAAGAATGTGAAGATCCGGAGGAGTATAAAAATAGATTTATTAGAGAAATTTATGAAAAAAATGAGTTTAAACCTATTTCAGCGAGAGACGCTGGAAAATTACAAGGATTTCCCGATTGGTTTATCATGGCTAAAAATGAAAGTATTGCCAAAAAGCAATTTGGAAATGCCGTTCCAGTTCCGGTTGTTTACCATATAATTAAAACGTTAGCAAACCAGATTAAATTTTATTCAACAAAACTCACCCATGAATTAATCGAAATCGGATAATATTTATTATGACTATCACAGCTACAGAATACAAATACGTAGAACTAGACGATCGCAATGTGCCGATTCTTACTGGAACGAACATGAAAGTGATTGAATTAGTGACGGGTCAAATTGCTTATGGTTGGAGTCCAGAAGAACTGCATTTTCAACATCCATATTTAAGTATGAGCCAAATTTATTCAGCTTTAGCTTATTATTGGGATCATAAAGAAGAATTGGATGCAGATATACAACGAAGAGAAGAATATGCTAAAAATTTAAGGCAGCAAGCCGGGGAATCTCCTTTAGCTAAAAAACTGCGTGCTAAAGGTTTAATCAAGTGACGATCGCTCTCTACATGGACGAACATATCCGTCGAGCAATTACAATAGGATTGCGTTTACGAGGTGTAGATGTGTTAACAGTCCAAGAGGATGGACGTGCTGGTACACCAGACCCTCTTTTGCTCGATCGTTCGATAGAACTTCAGCGCGTTATGTTTTCACAAGACCAAGATTTTTTAATTGAAGCGAATCGCCGTCAAGCTGAAGGAATTTCATTTTCAGGAGTAATTTATGCTCCTCAATTATCTGTCTCTATTGGAGATTGTATCAACGATTTAGAAATAATTGCCAAAGCCAGCGAACTGGAAGATTTAGCAAATCGGGTTGAATATTTACCTTTGTAATTGGGGTGAACAGCTATGAAAATAAGAAAATTAGGACGCAGTGAACTGACGGTTTCCGCAATTGGTTTAGGCTGCATGGGAATGTCGGAATTTTACACGGGTAACCAAGATGAAGCGGAATCAATTGCTACTATTCATAGAGCGCTAGAATTAGGGATAAATTTCCTCGATACGGCTGATATGTATGGCCCTTTTAAGAATGAGGAATTGGTGGGAAAGGCGATCGCAAATAAACGCGATCGAGTAATCTTAGCTACTAAGTTCGGAGTCGTTCGCACGGAAGATAAAGGCTTTGGCGGCGTAAATGGTAAACCAGAATACGTGCGTAGCGCTTGTGAAGCGAGTTTACGACGTCTGGGAGTAGAAACGATCGACCTTTATTACCAACATCGAGTCGATCCCAATACGCCGATCGAAGAAACGGTTGGCGCAATGGCAGAATTAGTAAAAGAAGGCAAAGTTCGCTATTTGGGACTTTCCGAAGCCGGATCGCAAACTCTACGTCGCGCTTGTTCCATCCATCCCATCACTGCTTTGCAAACCGAGTATTCTCTATGGAGTCGCGATCCGGAAGACGAAATTCTCGCCACTTGTCGAGAACTGGGAATCGGATTTGTCGCTTACAGTCCTTTGGGACGCGGTTTTCTCACCGGACAAATTAAGAAATTTGAGGATTTAGCGGCTGATGATTATCGTCGCACTTCACCTCGTTTTCAGGGAGAAAATTTCCAGAAAAATTTGGAAATGGTGCAACGCATCGAAGAAATTGCCAAAGAAAAAGGTTGTCTTCCCGCACAATTAGCTTTAGCTTGGGTACTGGTGCAAGGTGAAGATATCGTTCCGATTCCCGGTACTAAGCAGCGCAAATATTTGGAACAAAATGCAGCTGCGGTGGATGTGGAATTGACAGCGGAAGATTTGCAACGCATTGATGAAGTAGCGCCAAAAGGAGTTGCTGCGGGTACTCGTTATTCGGAAGCAGCGATGAGTTTGTTAAGTAGTTGATTAGATATCTTTGTTCATAAAATGTAGAGATGTTGTATGCAATGTCTCCACAAAAGTTTCAAATAAAGAAACTTCATTACCAACGATCGGTGTCTCAGATCGTGTCCGGTAGCATCAGTTGGCTGTGAATATGGTAAAAAAAACACTTTCTCAACAAACCGCTACTCGGACAAGGCGGACGATCGTACAGTTGTTAAAGCAAGAGGGTAGCCTATGGAATTAGAACGGTTACTTTATGAATGATTGTCGTCAGCATTCAAAAGGTAATTCAGTTCTGCTAATATTTGGAGTGGATTTTTACCGCGCAAGGGAGCAAAAATCGCTGCTTCGTAAGGATTTCTGCCCGTTTTTCTCACTGCTTCGATCGCTGCCTGCTGGGATAAACCCCGCCCAAAGATCAGCCACGCAGCCAGAATATGTCCCGTTCGTCCAATCCCGCCCGAGCAGTGAACAACCGTTTTTTGCTGGGATCGATCGGACGTGAAAAGAAACGGTAAAATCTGGTTGTGAAGAGTAGCAGGATCGCAAATATGAAAATCTGCGATCGCTGCCCAACAAACATTTTCACTACCAAATTCCTGCTGGTAAGAATCTAATAATTTGGGGTAACGAATTAGTTGTTCTTCTGCTAATAAGCAACAGATTCGTTGAATATCCTGGCTTTTCATAAACTCAATCCAGGCACGGATTTGCTTTTGGGAATATCCAGGTCTAGAAGCCCCGAAAATAATTAATTCATTCTTACACGCTGCGGCAAATTTATACATTTTCCGATTCATCAAACAAACGATCGCCTCGATGCAACCGATACGCTATCTGATAAGTTTGTTCCTGCGATCGCATCGTCGGTGCATGAGCCCGCAGCATTAGTTTGGCCAGCATTATTACTCACTCTAAATTCGCGGTGGTTGTCTGCGAGGCGAACTAGATGGTTGGCTGGGAGTTGATGGTTGGGAAGATGAACCGGGAGATGACGAACCGGGACGTGATATTCTCGGTGGTGAATAAGATGGTTGAGTTGTGGTTCTCGGTGGTGAATAAGATGGTTGAGAGAGAGTAGGTGGTTGGTAAGGAAAATTATCTGGTTGTTGAACGCGAGGCGGTTGGATGCGAGGTGGTTGCGTTCTGCGGTTACGCGCTTCTTCGCTTTGTTCGATTTCGCGGCGTATTTGGTTGATAGAGGTTCCTCTGCTTAATTCATTCGTCCAAGTTCGCAGTCCGCGAGAGTCAGCATCTCGACCTAAAACTTGTCGGTAAATTTGATTAATCGCTGCTTCTGCTTCTGCACTTTTAGCAATATCAGAACGAACATCTCTTAAGGATCTGCCACGTCTGAGTTCTTCTGTCCAGGTTCTCAGTCCATTACGATCGGGTTCTCGTCCCAGGACTTCGCGATAAATTTCCCTCACATCGTCTTCTCTATATCTATAGTTATCGCGATCTCTGTAGTCGCGATCGCGATAGTATCTATCTCGATCCCTGTAATAGCGATCGTTGTAATAGCGATCGTTATAATAGCGATCGTTCTGCGAGTAGTAATCGTACCCGTAAACTCCTCTTAAAACCGCACCATCCAGATAAGCACCAGTTAAATAAGCACCATCCAAATAAGCATTTTCCAGATTCGCATCTCTCAAATTCGCGCTATCCAAATTGGCATTTCTGAGGTTTGCGCCTCTGAGTCTAGCCCCTCTGAGATCGGTATTCCGCAAATTCGCACCCCGCAAGTCTGCTTCTTCGAGATCTGCACCTCTGAGATTCGCGCCGCGCAAGTCTGCTTGTTCGAGATCTGCATCTTCTAAATTAGCATTTGCCAAATTTGCATTTCTCAAATTTGCACCTTTAAGGTCGCATCTCGGACATCGGTTAGTATCTAACAGTTGTCTGAGGTCTTCGCGATCGGCGGCGTGCAAGGGTGTTGCCATACCGATGGTCGTTACTATTGCTATAGTTGTGAGAATTCCCAGTTTCATTTTCCCCGACCTCAATTTCTTAGAATATTTGGTAGTGAAAAAAATATTTTTTTTATCTTCTAATTAGAATGACTGGTTTTCATGACGATAAACTTCCTCCCGTTGGTTCCTTCTATTGGGTGAAAGTTCTTTGCCAAGCCGGACGCCAGTGTGCGGAAGCACTTTAGTCAATTGTAGCAAAATCTAATATGTGGGTGCTAACTAGTTTGCACTTTCTACCGGGCTTAGCCCGTCCCAAGCTAAACTACAATTTTCGGGCAGGCATACTAGATTGATGGAAATGCGATCGCCAAAAATATTCAAGCTATTTTGAAAATAGTTATTTGGATTATACAAACTTGACTTATGCCAATAAATTTTGTAATTTAAAGAACGAACATAATCTATCAATTCAGCTAAATTATCTTGCTGATAACTCTTAATATAAATAATCGGCTGCCACCTTTTAATCATATTAGCCCCTCCTTGCACAATTTTCCATTCCATACCTTCCATATCTATTTTGAGGAAACGACAAAACGGTAAGTTTAAACCATCGAGAGGAATTACTTGAACTAACTCCCCTTCAATTTGACTGCCAACTAAATCAATGTTAGGTAATTGCATAGAACCAAAATTATCGCCGACTGCTACGCCATAACAGTAAGTATTCGTTATGTTATTAAGAGCTAAATTAGCACAAAGATTTTGAAAGATAATTCGTTGTGGTTCAAACGCCATCACCGTTCCCTGCTTTCCGACAGTTTGAGCGAAGAAAACGGTATGAGTACCTATATTTGCACCAAGTTCTACTATTAAATCATTTGGTTGAATGATTTGTTTAAATAATTCAACTTCGTTTTCGTTATATTCTCCATAAAAGTCTAAAGAACGCCCGATATTTAAATCATTTATATGATAAAGAAAATTTCCATAACGACATTTTTTTAAGCGATTGCAACTTTGTTCGTCAAAAAGATGATTCTGTTGATGATTAATGAGTTTCGGCAGGTGTACCTTACCCGAATCTGGCAAATCAGTCACCAAATTTGTTAACTCATTTGCTATTTGTTGAAAAACACTTGACCACTCTCCAAGTTCGGGTTGGCGGAACAGGCGGATGGTAGGATACCAGGGGCTATCTTCTCTTTCTAACATCCATCGCCAATCGGAAACAAAAGATAGTAATATCCAAACTGGTTTTCCCATTGCGCCAGCTAAATGGGCGACGGAAGTATCGACGCTAATTACTAAATCTAATTGGGCGATCGCAGTAGCAGTATCTGCAAAATCATTTAACTTTTCACTCAAATCTTCTACTTTTCCCAAAGTATCTATTCGAGCTAATTCTGCTGCTTTCGGTTCTTTTTGCAAACTGTAAAAAGCGACTCCCGGTATATTAATAATAGATAAGAAATGTTTGACATCGCAAGAACGATTGCGATCGTTTTGGTTACCCGGACTACCTGCCCAAACTATGCCCACTTTCAGTTTAGTTTGTGGTGGTGTTTGTAGGGTAAAAGAGTAAGGCTGTACTGCTGATATATAAGGAATTTGAGCAGGAATGTTTTCTAGATTAGTACCCATTAAATATGGTAAACTCATCAGAGGTGCATAAACGTCAAATTCTACTAATGCTTCTGTAATTACTTGTTCGATTCCAGTTACATTATTAAATAGTCTGAGTAGCGGTTCTTGACATACTACAATAATTTTTCCGCCCTTTTGTGCAATTAAGGGAGCATAGCGGATAAATTGAATAGCATCGCCCAATCCTTGATCGGAAATCAGCAAAATTTTCTTGCCATTTAAATCGGAGCCATCCCAAAGATAATAAGGGAAGGTTCGTCGGAGATGTTTTTTAGTTTTACAACGCCATTCGTATTCAGCAAATCCGGTTTTTAAATCTCCATTTAATAATAGCATCATGCCCAAATTTTCCCGTGCTTCTGGAAAGTTTGGGTTAATAGTTAATGCTTGTTGATAAACAGATAACGCTTCGGTAAATTTACCTTGGAGTTTAAAAGCATTGCCCAGATTGTTATACGCATCGGCATAATAGGAGTTTAAAGCTAAAGCTTGCTGGAAGTATGCGATCGCATTCTCCACATTCCCCTTCTCCAGCCAAATATTTCCCAAATTGTTATAAGCTTCAGCATAATTTGGATTTAAATTAATTGCTTGTTCGTAACAAGCTTGAGCTTTATCTAATTCGCTTTGTTCTTGCCAAAGGTTACCCAAGTTATTATAAGCTTCTGGATAATTTGGATTGACAACTACAGCTTGCAGATAATAACTTTTTGATTCTTCTAAATTTCCTTGTTCGTGCAGTACGAAACCCAAATTATTATAAGCTTCCGGGAAATTAGGCTTAAGGGAAATAGCTTTTTGATATTGAAGTTTTGCTTCTGTTAGATTTCCCTTATTCAGTAAAGCATTACCCATATTGTAGAATGCTTCTGTATAGTTAGGATTTACATTGACAGCTTTTTGATAATGCGCGATCGCATTTTCCACATCGCCATTCGTTAACAACAAATTACCCAAGTTATTATAAGCTTGAGCATAATTCGGATTAATAGCTAAAGCCTGTTCGTAACAAGCTTGCGCCTCTGCCAAATTGCCCTTAGCTAGCAGTAGGTTACCCAAGTTGTTGCAAACATCAAAGCGATCGGGATATCGTGCTAAAATGTGGCGGTAAATTGGCTCGGCTTCTGCTAAACGCCCAGCTTGATGGTGTTGAATAGCGACTGCTAAGATTTCGGCAATGTCAGACATGAGTTATTTTTGCAAATGCGATCGAAGTTTTGATAAATTGACTTAACAGAATTCATATCATGTCCGGTTTCATCGGTAGTGTAAGAGTGATACCAAATACGATCTGTGGGTTTCAGAGGTTAAATTTTTACCGCAGATAAAGACAGATAAACGCAGATATAGGCGATAGCCTTACCGTAGGGTACGCAGATAAGAAATTGATTGTTATTATACATGATATCAATTCTTGTTATTGTGCTGTTTAAGAACTCTTCCTGGACTGACGAAGGAAATTCCTTGAGATGAGGATGTATTAATCATCACTGCTTCAATGACAGGTTCAGAAACCCTTTTTTCAGCAACCCATTCCACAATAAAGTTTGCGCCTGCTCCGCCACTAGTATCATCTGCTGCTATAAAGAAACTAGTAGAAGCAAGCGGTTTCAGAGCTACTGGACGTTCAACATCTTGCCGAATCAGTTTACCGTCGGTATCGTAGTATCTGATAGAAGTAATGATGATTGAATTTGTCAAATCTGTATTGCGAACGCTGAGCGTTGCGGACAAATTCATCACATTATCTTGGCTATTGTAATGATAAATATGCGAGTAAATGGGGACGTAAACGGTTTGTCCCATCACGATCTTTGCTTTATCTAAAGTTACTGCTTGAAGCGTTGTTTCACGTTTTTGGGCAGGTGATAAATTTGACGGGTTGGGTTGGGTGAAGCAAGAGGTGAGACCGATGATTGCGATCGCCAAACAAATCCACAAATAATTTTTCAGTTTCATTAATTAGGGAAGGGGGAAAGGGGAAAAAGTAAGAAGTTTAGAATTTGGAATTCAATAATTACCCTTTAAACAGAGTAGAACCTCCTGTAAACTCTAAAGAGCGATCGCTCGCTCAATTTCTCAGAGAAAAGTGCCTGAGGGGAGGAAGTCGGTGATAGAGTGGATTTTAGCGCAACAAAACTCTTTGAGTGGCAATTCTGTTGTGGATAGCCAAACGGCAGGAGCTATTCCCGAACTGGTCATTATCTCGATCGTTCTGCTTCTGATCGCAACTATTGTTGCACTTGTCACGCAAAAACTGCGAATTCCCTACGTGACCGGTTTGGTGCTGGCAGGTTTACCCATTACCAATGTTTTATCCCGTCGAATTGGGTTAGACCCCTCTTTAGTCCTAAATCTTTTCTTACCGATTCTGATTTTTGAAGCGGCGCTCAATACCGATATCAGCCGTCTCCGCAGCACTTTTAAGCCGATCGCACTTTTAGCCGGTCCAGGCTCGATCTTTTCCTCAGCAATTATTGCAGTTCTGGTTAAATTCGGGCTAGGGCTAGACTGGATACCAGCTGCGTTAATCGGAATCATTCTGGCTAATACAGATACAGTTTCGATGATTGCAGTTTTTAAAGAAATCCGAGTACCTTCCCGATTGTCCACAATTGTAGAGGGCGAAACCCTGTTCAACGATGCGGCTGCCTTAGTTTCCTTCAACTTAATTCTGGTCATTTATGCCACAGGTAGTGTTACCTTCGTGCAAGGAGTCAAGGAACTGCTTGTCGTCGCTTTGGGTGGAGCAGTCGTGGGCGCGATCTTGGGCTACTTGAGTTTGCCGATATTTGTCCGATTGAATGACCCGTTAAGTAGCTTGTTGCTGACAGTTGCCTTAGCGTTAGGGACATTCCAGATCGGTCAGTTCCTGGGTGTTTCGGGTGCGGTAGCAGTGGTGATTGCCGGATTAATTTTTGGCAATCTGGGATTGCCTCAGAGTTCTTCGGCTTCCGATCGCATTACTTTGTTAAGTTTTTGGGAGTACGCTGGATTTACTGTCAATACCTTTATTTTCCTGCTGATTGGTATTGAGATTAACCCGCTGACATTGTGGACAATCTTGCCAGCAATTCTATTTGCGATCGTGGCGTATCAATTGGGACGGATTCTCTCAGTTTATTTATTATTAAACGGATTGCGCTGGTTCGATCGTCCAATTCCCTTGCGTTGGCAGCACGTTCTGTTCTTGGGAAACATCAAAGGCTCTTTGTCAATGGCGCTGGCGCTGAGTATTCCGCTGACTTTACCCGGACGAGATAACATCATTGCGCTGGTGTTCGGTGCGGTGTTGTTCTCTCTGGTGGGACAGGGATTAAGTTTACCTTGGCTGGTTAAACGATTAAAGATCAGCCGGGTTTCTGATGTAATGGAACAAGCTGGAAAGTTGCAGATTCAGTTGATTGCCGCTAAAGCTGCTCAAGATGAACTGGATAGTTTGCTCAAATCTGGCGTGTTACCAAAGGCAGTTTACGAAGAATTATGGGCATCCTATCAGGTACGAGTGGCACAGTCGGAACGAGTACTACGGGATTTTCACAATCAAAATCGTGCTGGTCAATTAAATAGCGATCTCAGCAGGCTAGATGCCATTCGACGGCGATTGCTGTTGGCAGAAAAAGGAGCGGTGAGCGATGCACTCCGCAAACGAATTGTACCCGAAAATTTGGTGCAACCATACATCAAAGATTTAGATGAGAAACTTCTAAGGTTGGAAGATGACTAGCTTGAATACCCAACTAACCTTGATATTGTTTGAGCAATTCCGGAATGTGATCGTAACCATCTACACCAATAACTGGTATGATTTGAGCGCGATATTTCTGCAAAATAGCTTGAAAATTCTCTACTCCCGTTTGGCCTCGTAAAATTGTCAGCAATCCAGCGGTTTGTCGCCACTGAGGAGAACCGATTTGCTCTAAAAGATACATTCCCAAACTACCACTATAGATTGCTTTTTCGATTTGCAGCAAACTATAGTTAGCTTCTGCCAAATAACTTAAATTCAGTCCTTGCAGATACAAATCACCCGACATTTGGGCAGCTTGCCATCCCGATTCTAAATATGGAATAGCTGTTTGTGGTTGAGATAAAATCATGTAGGCAATACCAAGACTACTGCAACAAAGTGACTTGCTTTGTTGTAATGAAAATCCCGCACCGTAAGCAGCATCACCTAATCTTTCTGATAACTGCAATCCTTGTTGTAGATAATTGATCGCAGTTTCGTAAACTTCTGGTTCTAATTGTTCTAATTGTTGGGCTTGCAATACTTCACTATATCCTAAATTAGCCAGAGCGTTTGTTTCTCCTAAACGTTCTCCATTTTGCCTGCTTAACATCAATGCTCGTTGGCTGTAACTAATAGCTTCCTGATAATTTTTCTGAGCTACGTAAATGCGGCTGATGTGATTAAGGTTGGCTATTTCACAAACAATATCACTTGCACTGCGAGCGATTTCTAGAGCTTGTTGATGAAATGAATGAGCGCGATCGTATTGGCCGACGGCTCCCATAGAATAGCCTAATAATGTTAAAATCCGTGCTTTTTCTTGCGTACCTTCAACTCGGCGCAACGGTTCATCTAAATACTCTAAAGTAGAGCGGAGATAATCACCGCTAAAGGAAGCAAATATACCTCCATACATGGGAAAATATTTCTGTTGAGCTAATGTGCGAAGAATTTGCAAGTTAATTTGAAAACAGCCGTTAGTTAAGCGCTGAGAAACCGCATTAAAACCACTAGCTAATTGCGACCAAATTAAAGCAAAAGTAAGATAGGTAGAAATGGAAAGTTGTGCTCCCACTTTCGCATCATAAACTAATTTATCAAACCAATTTACTAATCCTCTTTGCAAGCACTGCAATATTACTGCCAATTCAACCCATTCATGCAAAGCAGGAGTTTGCTTGGCCGTGAATTCATCAATTGGTTGATTAAATGCTAATGTTTGAAATAATCCTTTAGGAAATCTGCTATCTACTTTTGAAGCCCACAATGGCCAAGGGCCTTTTTGTCCCGGCACGCCTTCAAATCCTAGCGTCCCTCGGCTTTGTTCGTACATCCAACTAACTAGATATTCTTGCAACTTTTGCCAAGATTGCAAACCTTGAATTAAGCCTTCTGCTAGTTGATAAATTTCTTGGCTACTCTCAGGGTGAGAATTTGTTTGAGATTGTTGCTGAAGCGCTTTTGCTAATTGTTGAATTTGGTCTAAATTTAATGGTTGGGCTTGATTTGGATCGATCGCCAGCAATAAAGCGCTTAATCTGTTGTCGGATTCCGCTTTTACAATAGAATCGGTTGCGCTGGTAATTGCATTCGATACCCGATTCTCCGCCTGATATCGTTCCCATTCCGCTTGAATCGTTTGAATCGCTCTCAAACTGCGATCGGCTTTTGCTTTTTTGAGTTCATCAACCGCATTCTTACTCTGAGCTTGAAATTCGCTAGTGCGATCGCTCAACGCCTGCTCAAAAATTTCCCCCGTTCCCTTGCTAACCCCTTGCACCAGCATTTGATACACTTGCTGTTTCGATCGAATTTTGCCCTTAAGGGTCATTTGCACAATTTCATCGATGAGGGAGAAGTAGCGATCGCGCAAGGATGTAGTGTCTGACATAGGCTAGTGCTTTAGGCTCTAGAAACTAAGATACCGTGGAAATTAACGATCTAGCCGTTGATACTCCTTCGTGAGTTGTAAATACTTTTTATTTCGTTTGACCGAGAGTGGCGATCGCCACTCCCGATTTAATTAAAAATTTTACTCTTTGCCTAAGGACGATCGCTCTAGTAATGGCTCACTGAAGACTTTTGAGTATAAAAATCCTGCTGCTAATCCTCCTAAGATCGGTGCTACCCAAAACAGCCAGAGTTCTGCGATCGCCCACCCACCGACGAAAAGTGCTGGCCCAGTGCTACGCGCCGGATTGACTGAAGTATTAGTAACCGGAATGCTAATTAAATGAATCAAGGTGAGAGCTAAACCGATCGCGATCGGAGCCACACCTTGAGGTGCACGGCGATCGGTAGAACCCAAGATTACCATCAAAAATATAAACGTCAGGACAAACTCTGCCAGAAAGCAAGCAAGTAGCGAATATTTACCAGGAGAGTGTTCTCCATAGCCATTCGATGCAAATCCACCCATATCAAATCCTGGCTTACCAGTAGCAATTAAGTAGAGAATTCCCGCACCCAGAATCGCTCCAAATACTTGCGATCCGATGTAGGGGAACAAATCGTTAGCTGGAAAACGTTTACCTGCCCATAATCCTATCGAAACAGCCGGGTTTAGGTGGCAACCAGAAATATGACCGATCGCACAAGCCATCGTCAACACCGTCAAACCGAATGCAAGAGAAACACCAACCAACCCAATACCCAACGGAAAAGAAATTTCCGGGCTGATTTTTGCCGCATCAGCGACAAAGGTTGCTGCTAGCACTGCACTACCGCAACCACCAAAAACCAGCCAGAACGTGCCTATGAACTCCGCCAAACAGCGCTTTATAATTGGCATTATTATTCTTCCTAAATTATGAGATTTTTCAGTGTTTTAAAAAAATTATTTATTATTTAACCATAAAGTCTAATTTGCCAAATATCGATCTCTAATGCTTTGCATTAATTTTTGTAACTCCAAACCAGCAGTTTTACGTTAGCTTTCCCACTTATTTAGAGGACTGGCATCATTTCCAAGCAACCAGTCGGTATAAGTGATGATTCCGAAGATCTATCTTTAGGCGTAGTTGTTTTTCGATTTCGGATAGGCGATCGCACTGCGGCTGTAAAATATTTTTAATTTTTTACCCAAAACAAAATAAAAGATGGACTAGACCTCCTATAATCCTTCACTGCATCAAAGAATAAGTTTTGGTAGGTTGCGTTTCCTCGCGTCAACCAACATCTTTTTTCAAATTGCGATCGGCATTTCAAATTCTCAAACATTTGGGTCAAAGTATCGCCAATCCATAAGTAGATTTTAATAATTTTAACTATATAGATTATGTTCTGGATCTAACCAAACAATATAAAAAACATTTTCACTAAAAAATCCATGCACCCTACCATATTCATTAGCAGATATTTGAAACTGGTACGGTGTATTTACTAGCTGATCTTCATTAGGGATACCGAAACCGTTAGGCTCAGTTGTATCTTTCCAGTCTATTCCATGACAGCGTAGACTTTGACTCTGATTATTGATAATTTCCTGAGATTTCAATTGCGATAAATCCCGCAGTCTTCGCAAAAGAGATGCTAGATATTTAGCATCTCTTTTGCCGATGGAAAACTTATCTTTATCATCCTGATAATATCTGAAAGAAAAACTAACTCCTTCCGGTATTTTTACATCTTGGCGCTTGATATTTGATGAGGATGGCTGACGACGTAAGTCAGCTTTTTTAGGTTTCTTCGATGACACGGGTTTTGTAAAACTCTCTCATTAATTCCTTAGAAATAATAGCATTACAAGGCTCATCTTTTGGTAAGTCACCTCTAGCTTTAATCCAAGGATCTTCGCGACGTACCATCAATTCTAGTTCATAAGCATCGCAAAAGAAATACTCCTCAAACAACTCGTCTAAAAACTTTTGTACTTCCTCTGTAAACTCTGGTTTTTCCACTTCTTTTAGTATTGGTTTAAACCCAAATTGCTCTTTGTATTCGTAAAATAAAGCCGGGATAGTTGGGCCATGAACCCAAGCTTCAAAATCTTCATCAAACAGGGGTTTATCTTCAAATGCTAGATACCATGCTTGAGCGTAATACAGGAGTTTTTGTAGCTTTTGATTGCTGAGGTAGGAACCTACATCATTAGCAAACCAAATGAAGTAATCAACGAGTTTAGAAAGTGTGGTTGCTGAAGCGATTGTTGTCATATAGTTTAGGCTAAATAAAGTTGATAAATTTTATGATAACATAGCGCGATCGCTCTAATTAAACATGGTACAATAGCTCAATTATACCCCTTTAATATATTGCCTTAATACAGGTGGTAAAATGTAAAAACTTCCCTGTTGTTCTATCAAACAGCGTCTTGATAAAGATTGCAGCGCATTTAATAAATCTGACGATGAAATTCTGCCCTTTTCTAGCAATTTAGCTAAGGTGATTGGTTCGTTTTCTTCAGCCAACAAAGAAATAGCTTGTTTCTCAATTTCTGATAAACGGCTAAACTGCTGCTGTAAAATATCTTTCAAATCTTCAGGTAATAATATGGTGTCATCTGATAATTGATTCAGACTTATTTCCAATTCTTGAATAAAATTACTTACGCTTTTTATCCATAAAGGGTTGCCTTGGTAGCAGTGAATCAGCGCTGAGTAATTGTCGCTTTCTGCTAAACCGTAATCCTTCAGTATTTCCCGTGCGGCTGCTAGATCTAAACCAGTTAGTTGTAAGGTACGAATGGGAGTATTTTGCTTTTTCACTTGCGGTATTTCTCTAGGCTGTTCCCAACCGATTAACAAAAAACAACTTTGATGGGATAATGTTTCTATCTGTTTAAATAGAGTGCGATATTCTTCGTATCCAGGTTTATATTTTCCTGCCAATTCGCCGCTACTGAAAAGGTGGTGAATATCATCTAAAATTACTAAACAGCGATATTTTTGTAAATACTTAATTAGCGGTAAAAGTTTTGGGTTAGTTGCAGGGTTATTTAGATTTTCTGACTGTAAGAAAAACTGGATTAGTTTATGTTGCAATTCGTCTAGAGTGTAAGATTCGTCTAGGTTGCACCAAATTACATATTCAAATTCATCTTTAATTTGTTGTACGAGTTGCACAGTTAGTGCAGTTTTGCCAATACCACTGATACCCGTAAGTGCGATTAAGCGACAGCGTTGTTGCAAAATCCACGTTTTAAGGGTGTCGAGTTCGGAAGTGCGATTATAAAAATCACCCAACTCTGGCATTTCGCTTAAATCGTGATGTGATGCGTTAGTTTGTTTCGAGTTAGCTGTTCCCTCATTATGTGCGCGTGCGTTTGGTATATCTGGCGGGTGTCTAGCTTCTGCACAATAATTAACGCAACTTATTTGTACACAGTCTTGTTGTGGTGCAAAATATGAAAATATGGAGACTTGCAATCTCTCCATTGTTGAGCGAAAATTCGATTTATTAACTTCTTCCCCTAACTGTTCTGAAAGTATCTGCCATAATTCCGCTCCCACTTCTCTAACACGACTTTCAGAACAATCAAAATCTTTTGCTATTTCCTTATATGTCTCATGTTGTAGAGTACCCCGCAATATCGCTTCTTGCAAATCATCAAGGTGCTGACCCGTTTTGGCGAATACTATCTCATCAGCGAATTTTAACATTTCTTTAAGATTCATCTGGTTAGGTAGATGGGAGTATTTTCGGTATTATACTGCACATCTGCCAACATTCTCGTACATTTTCGTACAAAACTAGATTAAAAAGACTGAAATACCAGTCTAAATTTGCGGCAAAATCGAACATTTTTTATCTAGACAAAACCTCAAAACTTAATAAATAATAAAAAAGTATTAAAGCTTTAAATTAGGTCTTAAAAACTTTTTTTTAGACCCTGAAGCGCCCCATTAGCCAGCTATTGGCTCTAATTAAAGGTTAGCTTGCAAAGAGTAATCAAGGAAAAGATAAATTATGAGTTTTGAAGATATTGCCCGTCAAGCCGTTGAAAAAGGTGTCGAAAAAACTACAGGTATTGATGTGAATACAGTCAAAAAGGTTGCAGAGAGTGGTGCTGCGGTAGGTGCGGCTGTCTCTGCTGCTACCGGGTTATCTGTTGCCGCAACTTCAGGCGCAGGAATTACTTCTGGTCTAGCTGCGGCAGGTAGTGTGGTTGGTGGTGGCATGGCGGCTGGGCCTGCTGTATTGGCGGCAGGCCCAGCTTATGCTGGGGCAAAAATAATGAATGAAACTTTGTTCAAAGACCAACCGGACTTGCCTGAAGAAGAACGTGATGCTCGTGCAGCTGCAAGAACAGCTACAAAAGTTGGGGCTGCTTTGGGTGTGGCTGGTGCTGGTGCTGCAACGGTAGCTGGTGGTGCTTCTGGCGCTGCAATTATGGGAACCCTTGCTGGTATTGGTGGCGTTGTCGGGGGAGGTGCAATTGCTGGCACTGTCGTAGTTGCTGCTGCACCTGTTGCTGCTGCCGCTGCTATTGGATACGGAGTATATAAACTTTTTGGAGGCAAACGGAAAGATCGTTAGCTCATTTCTAGCTTTGCAAAACATAACAAAGTGTAGAAGTACAATTGCTGATCTTTAAGGTTGGGTTTCGTCATTCAACCCAACCTTAAAAATAGATAATTACTCAAATTAACAGAGCGTTGACAATTCAATCACGAGATTTATTATGTTACCAACCCAAATTGCTACTGCTTTTAGCCTTCAAGCCGCTAAGTATCTTATGAAATATGGAACTGGGGCAGTTGAGAAAATGCTTCAAGACCCATCTGAAGTCAAAAAACATTGTGGCGTATGTGGAGAACGAATTAAAGGAGGTGCTGAATTTGGCCTTAGTAAAAGATTTTACTGTATTGCTTGCGGTCATCGTACCCATAGACATTGCGCTGGAGACAGAAGCAAAAAGATTTGTGCAAGATGCCAATCCCGTTAAGAAATAATGCAAAAAATCAGCGCTTGTAGATTGGGATTACTGCTATCAACCAACTCATCAGCCTTTATTATGGCCTTGGTATTTGAGCGCACCTTGCAATAAATACTAAAAAATTCCTGACCAATACCTTAATTTTTGCAAGCGGAAAAAGAAAAAGTAATTGCTAGCCTGGAGCAAGGGCAAGTTTACTCTTTTGGGAACGTTTTACCCGACTAAAATTATATGGATCAACTTAAAAATTTACTAAATCGCTCCTCATCTGAGGAGATAGCAGCATTGGCAAAAATTCTTGATGCTTCTCCAGCAACTGTTAGTGGTATCGTAGATGCTTTTTTGTGGAACTGTCAATCTAAGTTAACCTATATCTTTGGTAATGAACCAAGCTACAAGAAGATTGTTCAGCAGGTAGCCAAAGAACTGAAAGTTAGGTATCAAGAATATGAATCTGTCCGTGAGATCGAGATCCGAATTGCTCAGAAGGTAATGGAAACGCTTTGGGAAAAAATGACGCCAGAGCAAAGAAAAGAGATGGAAGTACAACTGAGATCAACAGCAGCGGAGTTTGATAAAACAGGAGCGTTGTTAGAGAGTGCCAGTATTTTTGGTGCTTTGACAGCTGCCCAGTTGTCAGGTTTCGGTATCTATTTGCTGGCTTCAACAACTCTTGGAGCAATTACTGGTGCAATAGGAATTACTTTACCTTTTGTTGTCTACACCACGATGTCGAGTGCAATTGCAGTAGTGATTGGACCCGTTGGGTGGATAGGTGCAGGTTTATTTGCAGTTTGGAAACTAACAGGACCCAATTACAAAAAGCTTATCCCTGCAATTTTGTATGTGTGTGCGCTTCGAGCCAGACTTGACGGTGGTTTTGCATGAGTTAAGCAGCCCTCGTCCTTCCTTTTACTTCGGGTTAAGGCAAGTAAACCCAACAATTTTTTTCACTCGCAATCTTATCCATTTTTATCATAACAATGTGATGATTGAACGGATTGCGATCGCCTATTTTTAAATTAACTAACTCTACGATTACATCGCAGGACGCACAATACGAATTAGTTTGCCTTGTAAACGATCTTCGGCTGTAATTACAGCATGGATTCGGTTCGCCAATACATCCCAATTGCGTTCGCGCTAGCGATGCGTAGCATTATCGTTTGTACAAGCGATAATACCCCCATGATCTGGCTGTATGCGATGCGATGGAGTCGAAAGAAATCTTTACGGTTTTGAGTAAGAACCGCTCTTTTCTCGCTAGTAGCAAAAGCTAACACATCTGAATCAGGCATTCCCTGATTTGCGTTGCCCGCTTCTTGAACCGTTAAAACATCGTGTCCCAAAGCCCGCAGAAACATCCGATAGTGCCAGCAGTTGAGGCTCTAATTCTTTCAGCGTCATGGCTTTGAACTTATCTTTCTAATGTTGATCGATATCTTCTAAAAAAATTCTGCCTTCTTCTTTTTGACTTTTCCTGGATTGTTCAATGATATTAATGAATTTTGGATTCATGCTGATGCTCATGGTTTCCATGTCAACATCTTCAACTGGAACCAATGCGGCAACAGGCTGACCGTTACGAGTTAAAATGAGTGGTAGTTCAGTTTTCTCGTCTTTCTCAAGCACTGAATAAATCTCGCTAATTTCAACTTTTTTCATAATTCAACTATCTCCCCGCCAATGCGAACTTGATTTCCTTCCTTAGTACCAATAGCACGGATATCCACGATGCTTTCTTCCTCATCTACATCATAATATACTCGAAATTCTCCTATCCGCAATTCCCACACCGCCAGCAAGTTCGGACGCATTTCTTTACGGTTTCTAGTTGGTACAGTTGGTTCGTAGCTCAACTGTTCAGTCAGAGCATCCCTAATAATTTTTTGCTCCCTTGCTGTGAAGGCTTGCAAATGAGACAGACTGATTCTGGAAAAAGCAATTCGGTAAGACAAATTTGTAGCCTCCGAAATTAGGCTATGTTTTATTATAAGGCTATTTGCTCTATAACAATGTGATAATTGGACAAAGAGCGATCGCAATCGGCTCGATTGGGCAAAAAGAACAAGCCATTAGATGTGTCGTACTATGTCAATCCTTAACCAATACATTCACTCCTATTTTCGTTGTCCGCCTAGACGAGCGAACAGGTAATCTGTTTATCTTGGCAGGAGATAACATAGAGTAGAGATAGAAGTTTATCCCAACGGTCTTTGGAAGTTTTTGTGATAAAGCCTGACTTTAATAGCATGACTAAAATCGATCTGAGAGCTTACGTCATTGCTCACCCCAACGATAAGGCAGCGTTTCATACCTTTGTTGACAGATTTACCTCTGAAGCTGCGACCGAGATTTTTGACATCCCGAAATCAAATTCTGAGGTTGAGGAAGTTGAGATATTGATTAGACAAAAATTAGAACAACTAAAGACAAAATAAGGTTAAATATTGACGGGATTTTAAAGTTCGGCTACAGGAGCAATTAAATCTCCTAATATTTCACCGCTTCCTTTCATCACTCCAAAAGCGGGTCGTGAAGCTTGAGTGGTGGCAGGATAGATAATTACTAATGGTTTTCCTTCATGGATTACTGTTAGGGGAGTTTTGGTACGTTCGACCTCTATAAATAGAGTTTGAAGGTTTTGGGGTAATTCAGTCGTGGTAATTTGTGCCATTTTTTGATCGTTTACAATCTTATCTATTTCTATTATGATAATGCGATGATTAAACGCAAAGCGATCTCATTTACTTAAGAATGACAAAATATTTGCTAGTTACGCATTAAGAAACCGGGTTTCTTGAAGAAACCCGGTTTCTTTATCTCCCCTCTCCTCGTAGGAGAGGGGATGGGGGAGAGGTCATCTTCCTCCATGTGCAATCAATTGCTGCTGAATCGTTGGTGGAACTTGTCGATATTCGGCAAACTCCATTGTGAAGCTAGCTTGTCCGGCAGTTAGCGATCGCAAATCTGTCGAATAACCAAACATCTCCTTCAACGGAACTTCTGCACGAATTACCGAGTATCCTTCCATAGTTTCCGATCCCAACAACAAACCGCGTCGAGAAGAAAGATCTCCCTGCACTCTTCCGAAATACTCGTTTGGTGTTTCCACTTCCACCAGCATAATCGGTTCTAAGATCGCAGGATTAGCTTTTTGGAATGCTTGCTCGAAAGCAAAACGCGCAGCAGTTCGGAATGCTAATTCCGAAGAATCTTCTCGGTGATAACTTCCATTTTCGAGAATTACTCTTACACCAGTTACCGGATAACCGATTAAAAGTCCGCTGTTAACTGCATCAAGGAAGCCTTTTTCGCAAGCGGGGATATACTCTTTGGGAATTGCACCGCCGATAATTTTGCTTTCAAAAACAAACCCTTCTTGGCAAGGTTCAATTCTACCCACAACATGAGCAAATTGACCAGAACCACCAGTTTGTTTCCTTAACAAATAATCGAAACTAGCAGATTTAGAAATAGTTTCGCGGTAAGCAACTGCTGGATTACCAACAAAAACTTCCGCTTTATATTCCCGCTTCATCCGTTCGATGTAAATTTCCAAATGCAACTCACCCATTCCCGAAATCCAAGTTTCCTTAGATTCAGGATCTGTCGTGACATGGAAAGTCGGATCTTCATGTTTAAAGCGGTTCAACGCCTTCGTCATGCGATCCAAATCTTCCTGATGTTTTGGCGTAATTGCCAAAGTAATCACCGGATCGGGAACGAACATTCCTTCCAAAGAAACGCTGATTACTTCTCCACAGAAAGTATCTCCAGAAGCGCAATCAACGCCAATTAAAGCAACAATATCACCTGCTTGTGCAAGCTCGATTTGTTCTCGTTTGTCGGCGTGCATTCGCACAAATCTTCCTACCGAAACAGTTTTATTCGTGCGACTATTGCGGATGCGTTCTCCCTTTCGCAGAGTGCCAGAATAGATGCGAGTATAGGTTAATTGTCCCGACTGTTCATCATCGGTGATTTTGAAAGCGAGGGCAACTAATGGCGCGTCTCGATCTGGATAAATATTAACTTTGTCATTGGTTTTGACATCAATTGCTTTGACCACTTCTCGATCGATTGGTGATGGCAGATAAAGCGCAACCGCATCTAATAAGTTCTGCACTCCTTTATTTTTAAAGGCAGAACCGATCAGCACGGGAGTTAGTTCGAGACTCAAAGTTGCCTGTCGAATAGTTTCCCAAATCATTTCGTTCGGAACTTCTTCATCCATCAGCAGCTTAGCCATCATTTGCTCGGAAAACATGGATAGTCTGTCTAACATTTTTTCCCTAGCTTGTGCAGCTGCTGGTTGCAACTCTTCCGGAATCGATCGCACAACTCTTTCTTCGCCTTTCTCTCCTGCAAAGTAGTTAGCTGTCATCTCAATTAAATCGATGACGCCAGCAAATTTATCTTCGCTACCAATCGGATACTGGAGCAACAAAGCATTCAAATTCAGCTTATCTTTCAGCGCTTGCACGACTCGAAACGGATCTGCACCCAAGCGATCCATTTTGTTAATAAATGCAATGCGCGGAACGCGATAGCGCTTCATTTGTCGGTCAACTGTAATCGACTGAGACTGCACGCCAGCTACAGCGCACAGCACCATAATTGCACCATCAATTACCCGCAAAGAACGCTCAACTTCAATGGTAAAATCAACGTGACCGGGAGTATCGATTAAGTTAATTTGGGTGTCGTTCCAAAGACAGGTTGTAGCGGCAGAAGTAATGGTAATTCCTTTTTCCCGCTCTAGCTGCATGAAGTCCATCGTGGCACCATCTCCGTTGCCACGCACCTCCTCAATTTTGTGAATTCTGCCAGTGTAAAAAAGTATCCGCTCCGATAAAGTTGTTTTACCAGAATCGATATGGGCAGAAATACCAATGTTACGAATTCTTTCGAGGGGAATCATAGGACTTGCTCCTTTTTAGAGCCATGAAAATATCTTACTGCTTGAGTGGTAACTTTAGCATACTACTTGAATACTACAAAAATGTCAATAGTTGGTAAAGGTGAGTTAACATAAAGCTATGCGATCGGAGCTATTCTATGAGCCAAACAATCAATGAAGCTGTGCGCTGGACAACGGCAGACTTAGAAGTTTTGCCGGATAATGGCACGCGCTATGAAATTATTGATGGAGAATTGTTTATGTCCAGATCTCCTCACCTCAGTCATCAACGCACTTGTGGCAACTTTCATTTTGAGTTACAAGCTTGGTCGCGATCGACTGGACTAGGATGAGGCATTCATCAATCCAGGTATTATCTTTTCGGATGCTGATAATGTCGAGCCAGATGTAATTTGGATTAGCAATGAAAAGTTAGCTACTTTGGTAGATGAATCTGGACATTTGACAGGCGCACCAGAATTAATAGTAGAAGTATTATCGGCGGGTAAAGAAAACGAACGCCGAGATAGAGAAGCAAAATTAAAATTGTACTCAATTAGAGGAGTGCAAGAGTATTGGATTGCAGATTGGCGATCGCAAAAAATTGAGGTCTACAAACGGGAAAATGCTAAATTGCAATTAGTGGCAACATTATTTAGTAATAATGAATTAACTTCGCCATTATTGCCCGGTTTTAGTTGCTCTGGCTCTCGATTATTTTGAGCGTGAATTCTTATATTAATAGCCATTATCTCGTAACAAGAAGGAGTTGATGCGTGACGGAAGCAGACTATATTAATAAATTTATTTTATATTGCCGGAAATCCAACTAGAAAGCCAGCAAAGTATTAAAAGGTTTTATGAGGGCGTTGTCGGTTTTTCTTGCAATAAATAACTTTTATTTATTTGAAATCTAGCAATAGTGATAAGTTGTCCGTCAATATGAGGTTCTCAATATATTACTGGATAAAACGATCGCACATTAAATATTTATAGCCAAATCCCTGCCAAATCCGATTAAAATATTAGCAAACAATAGAATATCGGCGACTTAAGCTTATCCCCCTTTGTGCGTTGCGCCATTATCATCAGGAAGTGTCTACAACGATCGCAAACGTTAGCCAAGGGGCCATGTCCCGATCGCGATCGCGTTTACTAAAATGCGATCGACTTTTGATATAACAGCACTATCAGCAAAACCTAAATTCATTAATATGGCTTTATCTCAAAAGCGCCGTTACACACCAGCATTACTGATGCTGGGCGCGGGTACGTTATTATCCGTCGTAGCTAGCTTAACTTTAGGAAACTTGGAGAAGCAATACAAAATAACTCAATTTAAAACCCAATCAGATGAATTGGCTAGTGCCTTACAAAGAAATATCGATATAAATTTAGGGATGCAACGCGCAACAGGCAAGTTGTATGCAGCATCTGAAAAAGTCTCTCGGCAAGAATTTAAAATATTTGTCGAAGACTTTGTTGCCCGGTATCCTAGTATCCTGGGATTCAATTGGGCGCCACGAGTACTAGCAGCAGAGCGCAACGCTTTCGAGCAAGCAGTTAAAGCCGAACGTTATCCCACCTTTCAGATTATAGAAGAGGGAACCCAAGGGCGGATGGTGAGAGCCAGACAGCGCCCGGAATATTTTCCCATTACCTATTTAATTTCAGCAGATACTTCACAAACAGCCTTAGGCTTCGATTTGATTTCTGACTCCCGGCGGCGTCCCGCTTTAGAAAAAGCACGGGATACAGGGGAGATGGCTACTACCGGACGGATCGAGATTATCCGCACCAAACAAATAGGTTTTTTGACATTTCAACCGATTTATCGCAAAGGTGCTTCCCTCAAAAGCTTATCATCGCGTCGCCAAAACTTCCAGGGAGTAATTACCAGTGCTTTTCAAATCACTGATATTATCAAAGTCGCTTTAGAGGAGTCAGATTTAAATAAAATTAACTTTTATTTATTAGATGAGTCATCCGTTACCAAAGAAAAATTTTTATCATTTTATCAATCAGCAAATCGGCAGCTTATTACCGATATTAGTCGCGAACCCCCCTTAATAATAGACAAGAAATCTCTTTGCTGGCAGAACCAAAAACTCTGTACTCGCACGTTGCGAGTTGCCGATCGTCAGTGGTCGCTCTTGCTGGTTCCAGAAGCAGATTACATGGGAGTTTTTACTTATTCAACAGCCTGGTTAACCCTATTCATCGGATTAATCTTAACTGCTTTAGTGACTGGATACATTATGATGGCTTTGCGTCATACTATGCAAGTCGAATATCTCGTTCAAGAACGTACAGCACAAGCCAAACAACTGAAAGAAGTGCTGCAAACTTTGCAGCAAAATATGCAAATTTTAGACTTGGCTAACGACAGCATTATTATTCGAGACTTAGATGACAAAATAATTTATTGGAATCAAGGAGCCGAAAAGCTATATGGTTGGAAAAAAGACGAATGCTTGGGTAGGTATATTCACACCTTCTTACAAACAATTTTTCCCAAACCTTTAGAAGAAGTTATCGAATTATTCTTAGAGAAAGGTTATTGGGAAGGAGAACTAATTCACACCAAACGCGATGGAACTCAAATAATTGTAGCTAGCCGTTGGACTTTACAACGAGATGAATTGGGTCAAATAATAGCGATGCTAGAAATTAACAACGATATTACCGATCGCAAACAAGCCGACGAAGCCTTACGCGCCTCAGAAACTAGAGAACGGGAAAAAGCCAAAGAATTAGAGCAAGCGATCGAAGAACTCAAAAAAGCCCAAGTCCAACTCATTCAAACCGAGAAAATGTCCAGTTTAGGGCAGTTAGTTGCCGGAGTAGCCCATGAAATAAATAACCCAGTTAACTTTATTTACGGTAACTTGACTCATACCCATGAATACGTTGATGATTTACTAGGATTGATGCGTCTCTACCAACGCCACTACCCCAATACTCATCCAGAAATAGAAGAGTATTCTGAAGACAGCGATATCGAATTTCTGATCGAAGATTTGCCAAAAATGCTGGCTTCGATGAAAATGGGAGCCGAACGCATTCGTCAAATAGTCCTCAGTTTGCGAAACTTTTCCCGCTTCGATGAAGCGGAAATGAAGCCAGTCGATATTCACGAAGGTATAGATAACACTTTATTAATATTACAAAATCGCTTAAAAGCCAAACCAGAACATCCCCCTATTCAAGTGATTAAAGAATACGGTAATCTTCCATTAGTGGAATGCTATGCGGGACAACTCAATCAAGTATTTATGAACATTATTGCTAATGCGATCGATGCTTTAGATAGTTACAATGCACAACGTTCTACCGAAGAAATTAAAAACAACCCCAGTACGATCGCAATTAGCACCGCAGTCGTCGAAACAGGCTCTCCTAAGCGAGTTTTAATCAAAATCGCTGACAATGGCCCAGGAATGACACCAGATGTAAAAAAGCGGCTTTTCGACCCCTTTTTTACCACTAAACCTATCGGAAAAGGTACTGGACTAGGCTTATCAATTAGCTATCAAGTGATAGTAGAAAAGCACGATGGCATCCTGCGTTGCGAATCAGAATTAGGTAAAGGTACTGAATTTTATATTGAAATTCCTGTGCGAGGAAATCATCCTAATTCTTAATAAAAAATGAGTAAGGCAGTTAAACCAATTTATTATTTCACCAGCCCTATTCTAATTTACTCTGAATTCTAGCTACTACTTCCTAAATTAGGACTATGTAATTATTTTTCAAAAGTATCATAAAATTAGTAATAATTCACTACTAGTTACCTAGTTAACTGATAGAACTTGCATTTTATGCAAAGCTAAATCCAGCCTATCATACTAAGGGAAAAAAGATGACAAAAAATATGTGGGAGCCTCCCCGTTTGCGTACTGTGGGAGAAGAGGAAGAAGAAAGACGCGCCACTTGGCTGGAACTGTTTTATGATTTAGTATTTGTAGCAGCTATTTCGGAAGTAGCCCATTATCTAAACGGACATCTTTCCTTTTGGGGTTTTTTGGGATTTGTATTGCTTTTCGTACCAATTTGGTGGGCGTGGGTGGGTACGACTTTTTACGCGACTCGTTTCGATACCGACGACTTAGGGCATAGGCTGCTGACCTTATTTCAAATGGTAGCGATCGCAATTTTAGCAGTCAACGTCCATCATGGCTTAGACACCACTTCCACTGGTTTTGCACTCTCCTACGCCACCGTCAAAGCATTATTAATTTTGCAATATTTTGGCGCTTGGTACTTTGTCCCCGTCGCACGCCCTTTAACCAGTTGGTACATGACAGGATATAGCCTCGTTGCTATCATTTGGTTAATCTCTATTTTCGTACCAACTCCTTGGCGGTTTGCAGTTTGGACATTCGGTTTAATAATTGATTTAAGCATACCCGTCGCCGCCGGAAATTTGCTTACCAAAGTACCGCCGAGTTTTAACCACGTCGCCGAAAGAATCGGTTTATTTACTATTATCGTGTTGGGTGAAGCCGTCATCAGCGTAGTAAAAGGAGCTTCCCAATTGCAATGGGGAATTTTATCAGCAGTGATAGCTTTATTGGGAATAGTTATTGCTTTTAGCTTGTGGTGGATGTACTTCGACAGCGCTGACGGTTCTCCTTTAGAAGAAATGCGAGCAGGTAATAGAAAAGCCAGCTTTATTTGGCTTTATTCCCATTTATTTCTCGCCATTGGTATTGCTGCTACAGGTGTAGGCGTGGAACATATAATCGTATCCAGCAAAACTAAATTAATCCTTCCAGAGGTCGATCGATGGCTAATTGGTGGTTCCCTAGCAATGTGCTTGTTTTCCCTCGCTGTTATTCACTTTATTAGTTGTTCTTTGCATATCTCAAAGCATCGAAAAAGTTTAGCTACTTATCGTCTGTTTTCTGCCGTTTTCATATTAGTTATTGCAATCGGTGGTGTAAATCTATCACCGCTGATAGTAGTAACCTTAGTAACTTTGGCTTGTGCCGTGCAAGTACTTTTAGATTTGCGATTAACTCGTGAGTATAAACCTCTTTCAAATAACAAGACGAGTAATTGATTGAGGTGAAGAACTTGTTTGTAGTGAGGTCTTCAGTCCTCTCAATAAGGACTAAAGTCGAATGTCACTAAGTTTAGTCCGAAAAGGAGGCCGGAGCCTCCTATCCTAGTTCCCAGGCTCAGCCTCGCTTAACAAGCGTGCTATTCTACTAAAGTCCTTACTACAAACTATCAATTTAGTTGGGTTGAGGAACGAAAACCAACCTACTACAGCCAATGACCAACGACTAATGACACATTACATTAATTGCCGGACTAAATTTGCCAATTTTTCAGCACTATCTTTTACTGCTAAATTAACAGCAGAATTAGCCATTTTTTGTATTTTTTCCGGTGATTTCAATAAACTCAATACCTGTTCTTGCAAGATTTGAGATGTTAATTCAGATTGACGAAAAACTAAACCCGCACCAGCATCTTTAAACACGGAAGCATTGAAAAATTGATGATCTTCGGCGGCGAAAGGATAAGGAATTAAAATTGCAGGCGTACCAGTGACCGCCAATTCCGTTAAAGAACCGGCACCAGCACGACTAATTGCTAAATTGGCGCGTTGCAACAAGCCAGCCATGTTCTCATAAAATGGCACTTGGATGTATTGGGGATGTTTCAGATTAGCTGCATCCTGGTCTTTATCTCCTGTTTGGTGAAAAACCCAAGCGCCCGCCTCAAACCAAGCGGGGGCACATTCTCGTACCATTTTATTAACAGCAACTGCGCCCTGAGAACCACCGATCGCTATAATTAGGGGAACGTTGTCCGGGATGGGCAGATCGAGTTTTTGGGGAGAAAGAAACTGCGATCGCACGGGAGTATTGGTATAAACAACATTCTTCGCACGGGGTAAATACTTAGCTGCCGCTTCAAAACCCACCGCCACCGTACTGCACCAAGGACTCAAAAACCGAGTAACCTTGCCGGGTAGGGCGTTGGCTTCGTGTAAAACCGCAGGTAACCCAAGCGATCGCGCAGCAATAATCGCTGGTGCTGCAATATACCCACCAGTAGTAAACACCCCATTAAAATTTCCCTCTTTGAGCAGTTTACGACAAGTAACGATCGCGCTAGCAAACCGTGCAATAATCAGCAGCGTCCCCAAACCTAACGGTTTTTGAAACCCTTCTACCGTAATCGTATTTAAGGGATACTGAGAAGGCACCAATTGTTTTTCCAAGCGGTTGGGAACACCCAGCCACTCAATTTGGTAATCTGGCAATTGTTCTGCAAGGGCGAGGGCTGGAAACAAATGTCCGCCAGTACCACTAGCAGCTATCAACAGTCTTCGCGGTGGGTTGGCTTTTCCTTCGGGGGTAGCCACTTGTCGATCCAAATTCTCTTTCTCAGTTAGCATCTAACAAAAGCGACATTACTAGCCTGACTTCAAAATCTTACCGATGCGTAACCCTCTAAACTTGCTTAAAGGCGTCACTCAACAACTTTCTCACCTAACTCGTTGGGAACAGAACGGTTTTCCTCTCGCTGTTTTACTGAGTATCGGTTTATCGGCTGGATGGACGAGCGCCCAAGCAGCCTCTCCCGACACCGCACCGCCCGAACTGAAAAATACCATATCTCAAATCGATGCTGCTGCCAACAGCCGTAACGTACAAGGGGTGATACAGTACTACAGCCCGAATTTTACCCATTCTGATGGCTTGAACCGTCAAACTCTACAATCAACTCTCACCCAACTTTGGCAGCGTTATCCCAAATTAACTTACAGCACCCAATTAACCTCTTGGGAATCCCAAGGTAATGCAATTGTGGCAGAAACAGTTACGAAAATTTCCGGAACGCAACCACAACAGGGTAGAGACTGGACGATTAACTCTACGATTAGGTCCCGCCAAAGATTTGAAAATCAGCAAATTGTCAGTCAGGAAATTTTAAGCGAACAAACTCAGCTAACCTCTGGCGATAAGCCACCCACAGTTGATGTTACATTACCCGAACAAGTCCGCACCGGGCAAGAATTTAGCTATGATGCGATCGTGCGCGAACCTTTAGGCGATGATTTGTTACTAGGCGCAGCTATACAAGAACCCGTCAGAGCAGATAAATATCATAACGCCAACGCGATCGAACTAGAAGGACTCAATGGCGGCGGTATCTTTAAAGTTGCACGCCCCACTACTCCCGGTAAATATTGGGTTTCCTCAGTTTTAATTCATCCAGATGGTATGACTGTAATTACCCAACGTCTTCCAGTAGTCGGTACTACCACCGCCAACCCACGTCCTAATAATACTACTCCTGCTACAACTCCTTCCCGTCGCAGAAGTTAGAGGCTGTTTGTCAAGATAATCGTAAATACGTAGGGTGCGTTAGCGTAAGCGTAACGCACCTTTGACTAAAAGCGGTGCGTGACGACCAAAATCCCTGAACCCAAGAATGCAATATTAAAAACGTCGTCACACACCCTACTCCTGAATTCTGAATTCTGACTCCTAATGATGATTTCACTTCAAGATCGAATTATTTTAATTACTGGTGCGAGTAGTGGTATCGGTGCATCTTGTGCTAAAGTATTTGCCCAAGCTGGTGCAAAGCTAATTTTGGCAGCGCGTCGTTGGGAACGATTGAAAGAATTAGCAGAAGAAATCAACCAAGAATTTCCCACTCAGATTCATTTGTTGGAATTAGACGTGCGCGATCGCGATCGAGTAGAATCTACCTTAAAATCTCTTCCAGCAGATTGGTCTGATATCGATATTTTAGTTAACAACGCTGGCTTGAGTCGCGGTTTAGAGAAACTCCACGAAGGCAATATCGAAAATTGGGAAGAAATGATCGACACTAACGTTAAAGGTCTACTTTACGTTACCCGTTATATCGTACCGGGAATGGTCGATCGTCAAAAAGGTCATGTAGTTAATATCGGTTCGATCGCCGCCTATCAAACTTACCCAGGCGGTAATGTTTATTGCGGTTCAAAAGCAGCAGTCAGGGCAATTTCCGAAGGATTAAAACAAGACCTTTTAGGAACGCCAATTCGAGTTAGTTGTATCGACCCCGGTTTAGTAGAAACTGAATTTAGTGAAGTGCGATTTCATGGCGATACGGAACGGGCAAAAAAAGTATATCAAGGGTTAACTCCCCTGACTCCCGATGATATTGCAGATGTGGTATTTTTCTGCGTTACTCGACCCGCTCACGTTAATATTAGCCAAATGTTGTTAGTACCTGTAGACCAAGCAACTACTACTTTAGTTCATCGCCGCCAGAACTAATTGAGGCAGAGCCTCTAAATATTGCTCCCAGGTTGAACCTGGGAGCGAGAAAGCAAATTCATATTTCCTAGTTCCCAGGCTGAGCCTGGGAACTAAATCGCGAGGCTCAGCCTCCTATTACTGACAGCGAGGATGACGACCTTTCTGAGAACAAATATAAGTTAACTGTTCGCTATTTAAATTTTTTACTTTGCTGAAATCAACACCTATAACGCGAGTACCGCTTGCTAAATTAGGAGTACTTTTCACAAATTGGTCTGGTCTACTGGGACTAATCGGAATAAAACTAACTCCTTCAAAATCCGCACCATCTAAATTTGCGCCACGCAAATCAGCCATTTTTAAATCCGCATTTTGTAAGTTAGCATTTTCTAATCGAGCATTTCTCAAATTAGTACCTACCAATTTAGTAGAGCTAAGATTAGCATTCTGCAATTTTGCTTCAGACAAATTAGCCATTGATAGATCGGATTTTCGCCAATCCGATCGCGTCAAATTAGCAAATGATAATTGAGTACCTACCGCACTTACCCGACTCAAACTAGCAGCTTGCAAATTAGTCCGATTTAAGTTAGCTTCTGTTAAATCAGCCCCAGTTAAAGTGGCATTTTTTAAGACTGATTGTTGTAAATTTGCGCCGATCAGTTTGGCGCTGCTAAGGTTAGCATCTGTTAAATATGCCTGGGATAAATTTGCGCGATCGAGAATAGCATGACTCAAATTACTATTTTCTAAGGAAACATGATTTAAATTCGCACCAGATAGGTTAGCTTGTTTAAGTTCGGCGTTGCTCAAATCTGCGATCGCATCATCAAATGTTTGCCAAAGACCGTCTTTCCCTGCACCCCAAAATTGACTGCCTTGGAAACTAGCCCCTGTTAAATTAGCTCCGCTAAAATTAATTCTAGATAAATCTTTTTGATTTAAAACAAATTTAAATGATGTAATATTTAAATCGGCCTCTATTTGATTGATATTGGTTTTACCGAGATCGCTCTGACTTAAATCGAGGAATTTCTCGGAACTGATTTCTAAATTGAGAATTTGCGCGATCGCTTCTTGAGTAGCGCGTAATTGTAAAGATATCAATAAAAGAGAATCTTTCAAACTTTCCTCTTCTCTCCGATCTTTACTTGTGGCGACAGGTGGGTTTTGGGATAAATTTAATTTTTCTTTTTCTGGCGAATATCTAGACTGTTGAAAACTTAGTTCTTTAGTCAAAGTTTGGTTTAATTGGTGCAATTCTGGCAATGCCGCCCAGCCAATTCTTACTAAACTTTGTTGAATCAAACTAATTATTTCCGGGTCTTTCTCTTGTTTGATTAAATTAACTAGTAATCGCACGACTCGCGGGTCTTCTTTATTAGCAGCCAAAGCTAGAATAGCCACTTGTTTTTCTTGGGAAGTACCATTTGATGTAGAATTTAATTGCTTGACGAGAGAAAGAAATACTTCATTTTTATGTTGTTCTGATATGCGGCGATTAGTTTCATTTTGTACGTAAATTTGGAATGTAGCAAAGGTGGCCGTCATCGCTACCATGCTCAAGATAAACAGCACCATCAAACTACGCCAAGGATATTGAATTATCCATTGTCCAACTAAGTCACCAACGCGGCGAGACGGTACTTGCTGTCCTTTCCGATTATTTATTCCCCGATCGCCTTGCTTTTTAATCAACCAATGCGGTGGTGAAGGCGGAAAAATTCCTGATATTGGTTGATTAGCTTTACTTGCATCTAATACTAAAGTTCCAGCTATTTTGTCATGCAATGTTTGTCGTCGGGAATCGAAACAGGCAGGCAGCGTATCTGCTACCAATAACAAACCAATTAATCCCGTCAATACTTCTAAATCAGGATAAGCACCAGTATAACGCCAAACAGTAAAAGCAATTACGATTAATAAACTCGATCGCCCGATCGCCTCTCTGAGCAAAATTCGTTTGATACCGGGATTGATTCCCGGTGCTTTTACGACTTGAACGCCAAACCAACTTTTAGGTAAAGTTTGCCCTTTTACCGCCAAACGATAAAGTTGCCAACTTGTCAGCGCCAATGGTGCAACTAATGCTGCCGTCCACAAAAAATTGGTAGCTGGTGCTACTTGTCGCTTTTTTTGATATACAGGTAAACCTAAAGTCTGCGCGATCGCATTCTGAGTAACCACCAGTACTGGATTTAAGGGAACTAATCTTTTCGCTGTTGGTGAGTTGACGTACCAGCCAATACCGAACGGAATTGCTCCGCTAGCTACAATTAACCCTAATTCTGTTACCCAAGCCCCCCATCGTCTCACCTCTAATGGCAGTTTGCGAAATCTTTCTTGCCGAGATACTTCTGTAAGTTGAGAATTTTGCTCAAGCATGATAACGAGTAAAAAAAATAAAGTGATGAAGTATGAAGGCTGAAGTCAGGAATCAGAATTCAGGAATGTAAATTCAAAACAATAGTTCTCTGACTCATCACCCCATCACCCCATCGCCCCATCGCCCCATCACCCCATCCTTCCATCTCTTCATTACCTCACCTTGAATCGTCGATCTGTTTAGCTGACACTTCAATTGCTTGCACGTCAATCGTACCGGGAGGTGCTACGCGCTTAAATTGGCCCGCCTCCACGAAGAGAGGTTCGCTACAACTGGGACAGCGCATTTGAGTTTGATTTAAGCCAGTTAACTCATAGCCGCAAACGGGACATTTGTCCTCGACTAGGTTGCGTTGCAGCCACCAGCGAAATCCCAGAAATGCGATCGCCGGTGCCATCAGGATGAAGATTACTAAAACAACAAAAGATTTTACTAACCAGCCCAGTCCAATAGCACCCAGTACCCAAAACATAACGATGAGGGTAAGCAGGCAGCCAATGCCTGAAAGATTGAATTGAGGGGTCTTGATGCTCATTTTTTGCATCTCATCTTGGTCTGCCTCTAGCATAGCGAGTTCAGACCCAAGAAGGGAGAGGGGGCCAAAGGAAAAGCAGGTGGGGGGATGGGGGGAGAAAATAATCAGGAGATATTAGATCGGGTGAGAAAAGAAGTGACTTACCTCACTTCTCTCTACAATTATCAAATTACAAAAAGTTAGAAATTTCGCTCAACTTAATCTGAAACTGAATTGAATTCAAAGCTAAAACTGCATCTTCAGATTCATACTCTTTTAACAACCATTGATCATTTTCTGTTTTACTATATTGCATAACGTGATATCTTTAGTATCTTAACTCATAGGTAAGTTCTTGTGATGCGATCGCATCACAAGAACTTAGTTTGAAAATGCTATATTACCCCAGCCATATAATGAAATCGAGCTATTGATTTATGATAATTATCAACTCAGAATCCTCATCCATCAAAAGCAATTTAATTATCCGCGTTCATCTGTGTTTATCTGTTTTCATCTGCGTTAAAAATTGAACCCGCAATTCCTACCGCTAATGTTTAGCATTACACTACCAATGCAACTACACAAGATATCAAAAATCAACAGAAAGATATGACATAGTTTTTAACTTTTCACTTTTGACTTTAATAATTGTCTTTTAACAATTTTTTTAATTGCTCGGTCAAAGCATCTCTGCCAAAATGAGCCAGACACTCTTGGCGCAACCATTGACCGTCACAGCGTTTGTCTTCACCTTTGAGAATTTCGATACAAGCATCTGCCACTGCATCTGGGTCGCGGTGGGGAACTCGCCAGCCCAATCGTCCATCCTGCAAGGGGTCAGCAGAACCATCCGCATCACCGGACAATACGGGAATGCCACTAGCCATTGCCTCTAGATATACGATGCCAAATCCTTCTTGAGAAGGCATGATGTAGGCATCGGCTACTCGATAATGTGCGGGTAAATCTGCTGTGGGAACGAATCCAGCAAAAATTACCCGATCGCTAACTCCCAAATCTTGGGCCAACTGCGCTAATCGGGGTCGATCGTCTCCTCGACCGATGACTAAGTATTTCACATTAGGGAACACTTTTGCGATCGCGGGTAAAGCCCGAATCGTTACGTCCACACCCTTATAAATATCCCCAGACCACAGTCGGGCTACTGTCATTAACACTTTGGCATCTTCTAAACCATATCGATCGATCAATCCCTTTGGTTTAGGGCCAGGGGTAAACACATTCCCATCTACGCAACAGGGGAGAAGCTGCACTTGCTTGGGGTCAATACCATTCGATGCACAAAGCATATCCCGACTGTAACGGCTGATCGTCCAAATACTCGATGCTTGGTTTAGCGCTTTTTGGTATTTTTGGGGTAGGGGTTCCCATACCTCTTTACCATATGTCAAAATAGTGTAAGGAATCGACAGCTGTTGGCAAATAGCTCGTATCAAAGGAGCTAAATTAATATGACCGCAAAAAACGCGATCGGGTCGTTGCTGCCACAAAAACTTAAGTAATGCCGCACTCAGATCGATCCGTCCCCACATAGGTGACCGGGATTTAAAGTAATCAAATTGCAAATTTGCCCCAGCAAACTGATTATCTGATTCCGGCGCATCCCGCAGTAAAAAAACTGCTGCTAAAGGCGAATCTGAAGCCAAATAAGCCCGCCAAATATCTTTTACATAAGATTGAATGCCGCCTTCGGCAGATAAAATTTCCAGGAAAATAAAAGCATAATCGAACTTTTTGTCGATCGCTTTCCTCTTATTTTTATAAAATTTCACGATAACAACTCAAAGATAAAGTTTCATTTTGGTCATTGGTCATGGGCAATTTGTTAATCGTTTCCAGTTAACAGCCACCGCTCTATTTTAATCAACCAGAAAATAACCAATGGCAATGCCAATGTCCCATTCCCCATTACCATAAACCTCTTTTTCCAGTAGGTCTAACAGTCATCCAATTTGTCTTAGCCATCGCTAGCTGTTCGTCCGTGATTCTCGCGCCTGTAAGATTAGCGCCGCACAGATTTGCTCCCCTCAGATTTGCATTACTCAGATGAGCGTAACTCAAATCAGCACCTCGCAAATCCGCTCCTTCCAAATCCGCATAACTCAAATAAGCCCTACCCAAATTAGCATCTCGGAGGATGGCATAATTTAAACTAGCCCGACCGAAATCAGCTTGAAACAAATTAGCCGCTTGCAAATTAGTTTTGTTCAATCTGGCTTGGTGGAAAATCGCTTCTGACAAATTAGCTTTTTGCAGATTGAGCAAGCTCAAATTTTGTTGAGCAAAATCCCGCCTACCTTTGTTATAAGAACTTTGTACTTCCAACGCATCGAGTTTGCGCGGAACTTTCCCCCGATTGCCTGTAGAACCGCTGCTTTGCATATTGCTGCCGCCGGCTCTACTGCTACCCATCTTACTGCCGGCTAAACCGGAGTTAACATCTGTTCCTTCTAACCTGGTTCTTCTAGCTCTAATTGCCATTGCTGCACGAGATACCGACCCCGAACCGGCAGAACCTCCTGAAGGATTGGCAACAGAACCACCAGACATCGGACCGAATTTGCTGGGAGATGGAGGGGAAGTACTGGTAGGCGATGCGATCATCCCTTGAGCTAAGCTATCCAGATATGGCTCTAACTCTAAAGCTCGCAACACTTCATTAGCTGATTGATAGCGATGTCGAACCGACACCTCTAACATTTTCTTGAGTACTTCCACAAAATGGGAGCTAACTCGGATGTATTTTTCCCAAAGCATTTCTCCCGTGGAAGGATTGTAGTCTAAATCTTTGGGAGATTTGCCTGTTAATAAATAAATGCAAGTGACTCCGACAGCGTAAATATCGCTAGCATAAACCGGACGCATCGCCATTTGTTCTGGCGGTGCAAAACCGGGCGTACCGATCGCATAAGCAGTCAAAGCGGTTTGGTCTGAGTTACTGGCTGCGGTTTGGCTAACTTGGTTTTTCACCGCGCCAAAGTCGATCAGTACTAGTTTGTGGTCTTGTTGGCGACGAATTAAGTTAGCTGGTTTAATATCCCGATGGATTACTTGCTGACTGTGAATATACTGCAATACCGGTAACAATTCGCTTAAGAATTGCTTGACCCCTTCTTCGCTCAACGGGCCATTGGTTTTGATTTCCTTTTGCAAGGTTGAGCCTGAAACATATTCCTGAACTAAATAAAATTGTTGGTTGTCTTCAAAATAATCGAGCAGTCGAGGCACCTGAGGATGGTTCCCAATCTTACCCAGAGTTTTTGCTTCGCGCTCAAATAACTCGCGTGCCATTTGGAAAACGTGAGGCGCTGTAGCTGTGGGTCGCAGTTGCTTGATCACGCAGCTGGGCTGACCGGGTAACAACTCGTCTCTCGCTAAAAAAGTAGCGCCAAAGCCTCCTTGCCCCAGCGGTTTGCCGGCACGATAGCGATCGCGCAGTAGCAGCTTGGTACCGCACGCCTCACATTGGTCGGCATAGTCGGGGTTTTCTGGATTGGGACAGGCTGGATTTAAGCAATAGCTCATTCAGCTTCACTCGCTTCAAGATGAATCAGCGGTTTAGATTGCCCTAATTTCATTATCTGGGCATGAACGAACAAATACAGTGCTAATGGGAAAAAATCTTTTAGAGAGTTGATAAAGAATCTTTATTCATGAGCAAAGTATCCATTAATACCTGAAAATCTACTTAACTATCAAATTGCTTTTAATGTAACTCATCTAGAGTTAGAATGCCCTAGACGCTTCAAAATTTAACTAATTCCGGGAAATTCCCTACTGTCTTTTCCGGTGGTAATAGCATTTGGGGTCAACTGCTTGAGGCAGGACAGAGTGAAACTACTGGAAATAGGTACAAAGTAAAGCCAGATCGCCTAGTAGGAAGTGAAAAGCAGCGATCGCCGAGCGAGACCTGCCTTTTTCATCGGTAATAATAGATATTTCATACTTTATCTTTCATACTTTATATTTCATATTTCATACTTCCTCCTCTAAGATAACCCAATCCCTAATTGGCTTGGTAAAATAGTCAGTTTGACATATGTAAAGGCGTTCTGGCAAATGCGTATCTCTCTGAACTGGCTGCGGGAACTGGTCGATTTGACGATGACACCGGAAGATTTAGCCCATACTCTCACAATGGCTGGGTTTGAAGTAGAGGATATCGAAGATCGGCGTACTTGGGCTGATGGAGTGGTAGTCGGAAAAGTTGTTACCTGTCAACCACATCCCAACGCCGATAAGTTGAGAGTTTGCGAAGTGGATATCGGCGCGGCGTCACCTTTAAATATAGTTTGCGGTGCTTCTAACGTGCGGGCGGACTTTTACGTGCCAGTTGCTACCGTGGGGGCATATCTACCCAAAATTGATTTGAAACTTCGGCCTACCAAACTGCGGGGCGTGCGATCGGAAGGAATGATTTGCTCTCTGGCAGAACTTGGGTTGACCAAAGAATCCGAGGGAATTCATCGGTTTGAGCAAGAAAACTTACAGTTGGGCAGCGATGTCCGACCCCTGTTAGGTTTAGATGATGTAATTTTAGATATCACCGCTACTGCTAATCGTGCGGATGCCCTCAGTATGGTAGGGATCGCGAGAGAAGTAGCCGCTTTGACTGGGAAAACACTGAGATTACCAGTTGCACCGGATATCAAAATCGGTGAAGCAAAAAACGCTCTTGCTTTGAAAATTGAGGAAAATCAAGCTTGTCCGGCTTATATTGGTACGATTATCGAACAAATCAAAATCGGCCCTTCTCCGGAGTGGTTGCAAAGAAGGTTGCAGGCATCTGGGGTTAGACCGATCAATAATGTAGTGGATATTACCAATTACATCATGTTGGAGTGGGGTCAGCCCCTCCACGGGTTCGATCGCGATCGCTTGCAAGCAGTCACGGGGACAGATGCCCTCACCATTGGCGTGCGCTTTGCCAACACCGGAGAATCTCTAAAAACCCTCGACGGACAAAATCGTACCCTCCAACCCCAAACTCTCCTGATTACAGCTAACGGCAAACCAGTTGCCCTGGCTGGTTTAATGGGGGGCGAAGAGACGGAAGTTCACGACGGCACACGATCTTTAATGTTGGAAGCTGCCATATTTGATATGATGGCAATTCGCCGTTCCGGTCGTTCTCAAGGGTTGCGGACGGAAGCTTCTGCCCGGTACGAACGAGGCGTTAATCAAGCAGAATTGGAAATTGCTTGCCGTCGCGCAATTGGTATGATTGCAGAATTAGCAGGCGGTGTGCCAGTTGTCCAACAAATTGCCGATTTTAGACCAAATCAATCTGCTTGGACGCGCACGATCGAATTGCGTCTCGATCGGGTAAATCAAATTTTAGGCCCGGTAGACTTGGGAGAGGATATTGGCGAACTGGAAGGAAAAGATATCGATCGCATCCTCACCGCTTTGGGATGTCAAGTAACTCCCGGCGCTTCCGAAGGAGTTTGGACAGTAACCGTACCCCCTTATCGTTATCGAGATTTAGAACGAGAAATCGATTTAATTGAAGAAGTTGCCCGTCTGTACGGTTACGATAACTTCTGTGATGATTTACCAGCCGAAACGGAAGCTGGATATCTTTCTGGCGATCAAACACTGATCCGCAAAGTGCGGGAAGCATTCCGGGGTGCAGGTTTAACCGAATTAATTCACTACTCTTTAATGAAACCGGAGGGAGAGACTAACATCGTCCTTCGCAATCCGATGTTCTCAGAATATTCCGCTTTGCGAAACGACTTGATATCCGGACTGATCGACGCTTTCCAATACAATCTGGAACAAGGAAATGGCCCTTTAAACGGCTTTGAAATCGGTCGCATTTTCTGGCAACAAGAAGAAGGATTGATGGAAGCAGACGCTTTAGGTGGCATTATCAGCGGCGATCCTAATGAGGGTCGTTGGACGAGGGGAGGAAAGGAAAAACCGATCGACTGGTTTGAAGCCAAAGGTATCTTAGAAAGCGTATTTCAGCGTTTGAATATCCCAGTAGAATATCAACCCGATCGTCGGGACCCCCGCTTACACCCAGGACGAACCGCTTCCTTATGGCTACAAGCTAATCGTCTGGGAACTTTTGGTCAACTTCATCCCCAATTGCGACAAGAACGGGGTTTGCCAGATGAGGTATATGTTTTTCAGTTAGATTTGGACGTGCTGTTGGATTATTTGGATGGGGATGAGAATTTTATACCCACTTTCCATAATTATTCCTCGTTTCCACCATCCGATCGCGACCTAGCTTTCTTTGCTTCCTCGCAAATTCAGGTGGCAGAACTGGAAAAGACAATGGCAAAAGCTGCTGGCGATTTGTTGGAGTCGGTGCAATTGTTCGATCAATATCGCGGAGAAAATGTCCCGGAAGGACAGCGCAGTTTGGCATTTAGGTTAGTGTATCGCTCTAGCGATCGTACTCTCACCGATGAAGACATCGAACCAGTACATCAAAAAGTTCGCGATGCCTTACTTGAAAAGTTCAGCGTCAATCTGAGAAGCTAAATCTGAAGGATGAAGTATGAAGGGTAAAGGATGAAGGATGAAGGGTAAATACTAAAAAACTTTTTCTTTCATACTTCATCTTTCATCTTTCATACTTCATCCTTCATCCTGTTCATCCTTAAATCCTAAAATCCTGATATGGCTAAATATGTTTTGTGGGGAAGTTACTGTGAAGATGTTCTGGAAAAAAGAGCACCTTACCGTCAAGCTCATTTAGATGGACTCGCTGCCCAAAAAGAATCTGGTGTTTTAATCACTATTGGCCCTACCAAAGATTTAACGAAAGTTTTTGGTATTTATGAAGCACCAGATGAAGCTACAGTGCGTCAGTTAATTGAAGCCGATCCTTATTGGCAAAATGGCATTTGGACGGAATACGAAGTGCGGGAATGGATACAGGCAATTTGAAAATTGTAATTTTAAAATTGCAGATGTAATTGTTAGCATTACATAACAATTTTTAAGCTGCGATGATGTAAATTTACCTAAATTGTTAGCGATCGCATCTAGTAGAAAATGCGATCGCTATTTTATATTAATTAGTTAAACTTGCTACCAGGTTCTCCCTGCTTGCGTTTCAGCAGCGAACCTGCACCCAAAACACCCAAAGCCAATAAACTTAATGCAGAAGTAGGTTCGGGAATACTTTCCGATGAGTCTGAAGAAAAGGCCAAACCCCAAGTTCCCTCTATGTTATAACCAGGTTTAGTAAAGACATTTATGAATTCGCCTGTTGAGCCGTTATATCTTAAAACTTGGTTACTAAGGTAATCAGCGAAGTAAAAGTTGCCGTCTATGCCAAAAGCCATTTGTTGTGGAGAAATTTGCCCGTTACCAGAGATGAAGGTAGGATCTGAGGTGTTACCACCTACACCAAAAGGCGTTCCATCCGTCTTATAGCGCAAAATACTGCCATTGCTAGGATAGTTATAGTTATTTTGGCTGACGTAAATATAGCCATCAGGCCCAAACAGCAAAGCTTCGGCGCGAACTTCTGAAACAAAAGGAGACAGGGTTGTTCCATCATATTTGTAAACAGTACCTCGATCCCTGCTTGTCACGTAAATATTGCCAGTAGAGTCGATGGTAAGACCAACAGCATTGCCCAAGTCAGAAGCAATAGTACTTTTGAATACTCCCGTCTTTCCATCAAATCTTTGTACGGTGCCGTTATGATGATTGGCAACATAAAGATCGTTGTCCAGCCCACCAAATGCAAACTGATGAGGGCTGGCGAGCGACCCACCAGAGGTGAAAACATCGAAGGTCTGCGTTACTGGGTTGTAGCGTTCGATCGTATTGCTATAGCCCCTACTAAGATATAGGTTGCCGTCCCGGTCTAACGCTAAACCGATGGCTCCGTTAAATCCACTGTGCGAACGGTCATCAAGAACGCCCAGGAAGTTCCCTTGGAGATCGTACTTGAGAACGCTGTCAGTACGATCGCTCACTACATATAATAATGAGGCTGCCAGTGCAGTTGGAACATTCCAACAGGCGACACTCGCCATAGTCAGGATGGCAATAAAAGTCTGTAGCGTGGCAAAATTCAAAGTTTGACTGAGAATAATTTTGGATTTTTGCAAATCAGGCATCCAAAATCCTAGCTTTTCGATCTGACTGGCTTTTTTTGGTTGTTTACATTTCAGGGATGTTTGTGTTTGTGTATTAGACACGCAAATCCTCCTTGGCAATTTTCAGAAGAACCTACTGAATTTGCAAACACACCCTGAGTGGGAAAATGCTACAAGTTTGAAGCTGCGAAGAACCTGTTAGCGATCTCACTTACTTGAGTTATCTGGCAAAATTCAACTTTTTTCGTGATAAATAGGGATTTTTACAAAAATTTATATTCTTTAAGCAAAGAAACAGAATTTACTACGTATTAACCCTGTTTTTCGCACAGATGCGATCGCAAAAATTCATTTGAGTCCTGTGGAATTGTTTAACCAGACTACGAATAATTACTTATGCAATCCCACTCATCCAGTCAGCCAAAATCAAGTTATGAATTTAAGGAGTAGCAAGTCACTGTTTGACAGCTATCATCTGCACCAACACCTCCAACAGCTTGTTAGTGAAGCTTGTTCTTATCCGCCAAGGAGTTGGCAACGGCAGCAAAAACTAAATGAAATAGTCCGAATAGTCATGAAATCGGGCAGATTTTGGCAAAAAAACACGCCCTACTATCAGGATATGCTGCAACAAACTTGGCTCTATTTCTTTCGCAATGTTGAAAAGTATAATCCCGCTCAAGGTAGTGTAATTACCTGGCTCGATCGTTACCTGAGATGGCGATTGCAAGATTACCGACAAAACCAACAAGAGGAACAAGACAGGACTGTTCTTACTCACCCACAAACTACACGAGATTCGATCGATTTAATTGATAATTTACCAGCTTATCCCGAAATACCGCCTATTTTGGCAGAAACTTTCGAGTGGGTCAACGCAGATCCAGAAGGCGATTTAGCTCGAATTCACATCCAAGGCTACCCTAGTATGACTTGTCAGGTCTTAATCATACGACGCTTACCACCCGAAACGCCTTGGAAAGCGATCGCGCAAGAATTCAGCGTACCCCTGTCTACCTTAGCGAATTTTTATCGGCGAGAATGTCTGCCACGCCTGCGAAATTTCGGCCAAAAGCAGGGATATTTAGAATAATGAAAATTTTTTTCTAATTAAAACTAAACTATGGACAGCATTTTGGCCGATAAAATTCGCGGAGTCATTTTCGGGCAAGCGGTTGGCGATGCTTTAGGTTTAGGTGCAGAAGGATTATCAAAATCGCAAGTTTTGGAATATTACCCAAATGGATTAAAAAAGTATAGTGAAATCGTGCGCGATCGCTATCGTTCAGCCTGGGTTTGCGGTGATTGGACTGATGACACCGATATGATGCTTTGCATCCTCGATAGCTTGCTAGAAAAACAACAAATAGATTTGTGCGATATTGGCATCAGATTTTATCAATGGGCATCTGCTGCTAATCCAGGCATCGGTTCTTTAACTTACAATGTACTCTTTTCTGCTCAATTATCTAAGGTTAACTTTTTTCAACCAGATTTTGAAAGTAACTACTACGTAGCGGCTAAGAAATATTGGGAAGATTCAGATCGAGAAGCCGCTGCAAATGGCGGCGTCATGCGAACATCTATTTTAGGTATTTGGGAGTATCATTTCCCTGAAAAAATCAAATCAAACGCTACCAAAGTTTGTCAAATCACTCACTACGATCCTCGTTGTGTCGCTAGTTGTATAGCAGTTTCTTTAGCAATTAGCAAGTTATTGCAAGGAGTGAATAATATAGAAAATTTAATTGCCGAAATTGCAACAGAAGTAACAGAATATCATCCGGATATAGCAGAGTATTTTGCGCGATCGCAAAATGCTTCTATAGAAGCACTGCAACTAGCAGAACCAAAGGGAATGGGATATACTCTCAAAACTATGAGTGCGGGATTTTGGGCGCTGCAACACCTGTCATCTTTTGAAGATGGAATATTGAAAATTATCCATGAAGGTGGAGATGCCGATACTAATGCGGCAGTAGCAGGTGCGATATTAGGAGCAAAGTTTGGGTATAAATCTATTCCTCAACATTGGATTGATGAATTGGCTTATAAAACTGAGTTAGAAAAAAGAGTTGAACAGTTAATAAATTTAGTAGCAGGACAACTATAGTTTGTAGTAAGGACTTTAGTCCTTATTTTACGATCGGCATCAGCGTGTCAAAATTAAAGAAACAGCCCAGGAATTAACGGAGCACTTCTATGAGCGTAACCGTTCCCATTCAAAAGATCGAACTCACTCCAGGTAGCCATATAACTATCTCTAACCTTTCCTGGCAAGACTTTGAGCAAATTCTGATCGATTTGGGCGAGAAACGTAGCAGTCGCGTCGCCTACTACCGAGGAACCCTGGAAATTATGTCTCCACTAGCTTTACATGAACGTCCCCACCGCATTATTGCTTACATTCTCACAACGATTCTGGATATACAGGGACGTAATTGGGAAGATTTTGGCTCAACTACGCTCAAACGTCCGGAAATTGCCGGAATTGAACCCGATACTTGCTTCTACATCCAAAATGCCGATCAAATGCAAGGCTGTATTAACTTGGATTTAAAACAATATCCACCTCCAGATTTGGCAATCGAGGCAGATGTTACTTCTAGAACTACCTTGGATGCTTACGAAGCGATGGGCGTTCCTGAAGTTTGGATTTATCGCAATAGGCAACTAAAAATTTATTTACTTTCTACTTCAGGGTACGCGGAAACATCCATCAGTCCCGCCTTTCCCGATTTACCAATAATTGAACTGATTCCTCAACTGGTGGAAAAAGCGATCGCACAAGGAACTAGCCAAATGCTGCGGGATCTTAGAACGGAATTTCGTCAAAAATAACTTTAAAAAATACAGTGCTTTTCAAATGAATGATGTACGCATATCTGCTAACAGAAACCCGGTTTCTTGAAGAAACCGGGTTTCTATCCCATAGTATCTAAAATTGCGATATCCATTCTGCACGCAACTTATTAATAGCCTCCTCTTTTAACTTTGCTTCCACTTCAATCCAAGGTGCATGGCGATAAGCACTTGGCATAACTGTAATTAAATCGCTATGATGGGGATCGTTAAAAGATTCTCTTCCATTGGAAATATGAACTAATTGCCATTCAGGATGAGGCCAAGTAGTGCGTGCTTCTGCTAACATTTCCCCTACGCTGGGATGTTCGTAACTATCGAGTTTTTCGTGAATGACGTGATGGTGGGCATCAAATACCATTGGTATATTGACGGCGCGACAAATATCGAGAATTTCAGTAGCGCTGTAGGCGTGTTCGTCGTTTTCTAAGGCTAATCTAGAGCGAATATTTTCTGGTAAATTATTGATAACATCAATCAAACGTTCCGATCGGTCCGATTTTCCGCCGTGTATTTCCATGATCGTCCAAGGCGATCGCGGTAAACCCAACAAGTCTAAAATCATGGCGTGAGTACGTAAAATCTTGATGCTATTTTCGATTACATCCGGTTTATCCGAACTCAGCACCACAAATTGATCTGGGTGGATGACGATGCGGATACCGAGTTCGGTGGCGCGATCGCCTATTTGTGCTAATTTATCTGTAAATTCAGCTAGCACCTCTTCCCCTACAGGTTCATCAGCGAAGGGAAAAAGGGCTGAAGTGACTCGGTATAGCCGAATTTGGTGGAAATTGCAAAATGCGATCGCAGCATTCAACCGAATAATGTTGTCAGCATACAACTCCCTGAGCGCCTTTGTCTGTTCGGCGGGTGCTAATTGTAACAGCCGTTTGCGTGTCATCGCACGATAGCGCACCTTATCCGATGCGGTAATGCACACTAAACCTAGATTAGGCACAGTATTTACAGGAGATTGTTTGCTGATAACACTTGAATTCATTTTTTAGCGCCTTGTGGTAAAAAAGCAGCAGAATCGTAATAAGTACGGAAGCGCTGCACTTGTCCGTTATTTGTTTCTAACACAGTCACTCCCCGGTAGTCGATCGGTTCTCCCGACGAGAGATCCCCTTGCGAATTCCATTCCAATACGGCAGTACCGTCAATTTCGACTACGTTGGTAAAATGCGATCTAATATTGTTGAAAACCGACAAATATTTTTGCCAAAATTGACGTGCGCCATCCCTTCCCCGCAATGGTTTAGGTGTAGCGAGATTGGTGATTTCCGCATCTTCAGCAAATATTCCCACCAACGAATCGAGATTATTTGTTTTCTCTGCTTCTTGCAAAACCTCGATAAACTTTTCAGTTGTTTTGCTTGCCATTATTTTATCATTCCATTGCTTTACTTCAGAGGATCGTGACCCCAATTCATCAAGGAATATCGCCAACGAGTATTTTCGATATCACCTGATGGACGTTGCGCTAGATGACGGTAAACGTAGCTGACAACTCGCTTCATTTGAGAGTAGTCATCTTCCGTGTAATCCGATTCTTTCTTGTGTAAAATATCGATGATGTGACGACCGGATTCGTGACCGATCGATTCTTTCCCATCATCCTTTTGACCTACTTCTTTCGACTCATCCGTTTTTAACCAAGACTCCAATTCTTTTCCTGTCATATTGACAGATTCTTTAAATTCTTGCACAACCGTCTTAGTGCTTTTCGCCATCCTTATTTCTCCTTAACTTTTTTCAGTGACTCCGGTTTATGTGCAACTTCTTTTCCCGACTTGTCGCTTTCCACCAAATATTCCGGATTATCTTCCGACGCCGCAACGTGATGTCCTTTAATTTCGGTGGGTAAGGTAAGCTTTTCTTTCACTTCCCCAATAGTCGTTCCTTGCGAAGTCTTCCACTCCACTTTGTCGCCTTTTTTCAATTTGTCAGTCAAGAGTTTTCTCCTGTTCGATATTGAGAGTGCCTTCTTACTGTTAAGTTTTGTTGCTAGTTCTCAGACCAACATCAACCGAAATATAGATTTGCTCATCCTGGTAGAATAACTTTGTTATATATGGAAACAACCCCGAACATGGAAACTACCACTGGTGCTGATGCAATTGATAATGCGATCGCAAAAGGAATAGACTTCGACGGTTCCCCAATTCCCACTGCCAAACTAGAACTTTACCAAAAAGTCATGGGACTAGAAGCCGGACGGCAAAGAAGCGGCGTCAGCAATACAATGAGGTCGAGAATTGTTCGCATTGGCGCTAAACATATCCCCCAAGAAGAACTCAACAAAATGCTGACCGAAGCTGACTTTGCCCCCTTAAAAGAGAAAGAAATAGCCTTTTATTATGGTGGTAAATAAATCTTATTTGTTGGTGATGTGTTAGGAATTTTTTTTACCACAGATGCCCACAGATAAACACAGATGAACACAGATGTAGATGCTGATTTATCTCATGATAAATCAGCAATATATTTCTTCTCTACTAGTCTCTTAGTAGAGTGTTAAATATAGGTTAACTTTAGAAAAGTAAATATATTATCTGTGTTTATCTGTGTTCATCTGTGGACATCTGTGGTAAATAATCACCTTATTCCATTTTGGCAATAAATTTAATATTCATTTGTTCTATGCAGTTACTCAACTTCACAGAATATCCCTACCCTTCCGGACGGCGATTAATCATGGGAAAAAGGGGTGCCGTCGCCACCAGTCAACCCCTAGCAGTTATCGCAGGTATGGAAATGCTAATGTCTGGCGGAAATGCAGTAGATGCCGCATTAGCAATGGCGATCGCGCTTACTGTAGTCGAACCTACTTCTAACGGCATTGGCGCTGATGCTTTTGCGATAGTTTGGGATGGCAAATTACACGGTTTAAATGCCTCTGGCAAAAGTCCTCAATCTCTTAGTTTAGAAGCATTCACCGGACTAAAAGAAGTACCCCAAACCGGATGGTTACCCGTCACGGTTCCCGGCGCAGTTTCCGCATGGCGAAAATTATGGGAACGGTGGGGAAAATTGCCATTCGAGCAGCTATTTGCTCCGGCAATTCGCTATGCTGAAGAAGGGTTTCCCGTATCTCCGGTTACAGCACAAGCTTGGCAAAGAGCGGAAAGAATATTTCTACCTCTCACTCGTCCGGAATTTCAACCTTTTAAAGCAGTATTTTTTCCCAATAATCGCGCACCGGAAGCAGGAGAAGTTTGGCGAAGTGAAGCACATGGGAAAACATTAAGAGCGATCGCATCTTCTGGTGGCGAAAGTTTTTATCAAGGAGAAATTGCCCGTAAAATTGCTAACTTTGCTAGTGATACTGGGGGTTTTTTAACAACAGAAGACTTTGCCAATCATCAAGCAGATTGGGTAGAACCAATTTCGACTAATTATCGCGATTTAACCGTGTGGGAAATTCCCCCCAACGGACAAGGAATCGCCGCATTAATGGCATTAAATATCTTAGAAGGATTTGATATTGCTAAATATCCTCGCGAATCAGTAGAAAGCTATCATTTGCAAATCGAAGCGATGAAGTTGGCATTTGCTGATGTGCGCCGTCATGTTACAGATCCTCGCTTTATGGAAGTGGCAATTGAATCGCTTTTAAATAAGGATTATGCTAAAGAGAGGGGTAGTTTGATTTGCGATCGAGCAATTCCCCTTGCCGAACCAGGACTTCCCAAAGGCGGAACTGTTTATTTAGCAGCATCCGACGGGGAATTGATGGTTTCCTTCATCCAATCAAATTACGAAGGATTTGGCAGTGGTATCCTCGTTCCCGACACCGGAATTGCACTACACAACCGAGGAATGGGTTTCTGCTTAGAACCGGGACACTGCAACCAAATTGCACCAGGTAAACGTCCCTACCATACCATTATCCCCGGATTCCTCACCAAAGACGGACAACCATTAGGGCCATTTGGCGTCATGGGTGGGCCAATGCAACCCCAAGGACACTTACAAGTAGTAGTAAATATGGTTGATTATGGTATGAATCCTCAAGCAGCTTTAGACGCTCCCAGATGGCATTTTGTCACGGGAAAAAGGTTATTATTAGAACAGGCAGTTTCTCAAGAAATTGCACGAGTACTCTCCGAAAAAGGACATGAAGTTCGCGTCACCAAAGAAGTAAGTTTATTTGGGAAAGGTCAAATTATTTTGCACCAAAATAAAGTTTTGATCGCTGCTTCGGAACCTCGCGCCGATGGCATGGCGCTAGCATACTAACAGTCTATCAAAAAATCAGATTATACTGATATACCTTACGACAAATTAATCTCTACATCTGTGTTTATCTGTGTTCATCTGTGGACATCTGTGGTAAAAAAAATTACCTTAATACTCCATTCAAACCATGTCTAAAACAATTCTAATCACAGGCGCTTCTCAAGGTTCTGGCAAAGCAACAGCATTATTATTTGCGCGTAACGGTTACGATGTTGTACTAGCAGCACGTCAACCAGAAAGATTAGAAGCAGTAGCGCAAGAAGTGCGAAATCTGGGTCGTTCTGCCTTAGCGATTCCCACCGATGTAGGTAATCCAGAACAAGTAGAAAATTTAGTCAATCAGGCACTAGAAAATTTCGGCAATATCGATATTTTAATCAACAATGCAGGAATTTGTTTAACAGCGCCGAGCGAAAACACTTCTCTCAATGATTGGCATCAAATAATGGATACCAACTTTTGGGGATATGTTTATACAATACAGGCTATCATCCCCCATTTCTTAGCCCGAAAAACCGGAACCATAGTTAATGTCGGTTCTGTTGGTGGCAAAATGCCTCTACCAAACATGACCGCCTATTGTGCTAGCAAATATGCCGTTACTGGGTTAACAGAAACTCTTCGTTTGGAATTAGCACCCAAAGGTATTCATGTTTGTGCGGTACATCCGGGAGTGATTAACAGCAATTTTATGGAACGCGCTATGTTTGGCGGCAAAGATTTAGCTGAAACCGAATTGCGCCGTCAGCAAATGAGTAAATTGCTTGACTCATCTTGGGTAAGCAAACCGGAAGATATTGCTAATGCGATTTGGGATGCGGTGAAAAATAAAAAGGCTGAAGTAGTAGTTGGCATTACATCTTTAGCTACTGAATCTTATCGTTTATTTCCCAGTTTGATGCAGTGGGTGATGAGCCAAAATGTGAAGTAATTTTATATATTCCTAAAGGAGATATCCATGCTTTTAGATGTTCGTCTTTTCACAGTTAAAGAATATCAGCAGATGGCTGAATCTGGTATCCTCAATCCAGAAGAACGAGTAGAATTACTGGCAGGACAAATATTAAAAATGGCAGCGAAAGAAACAGCGCACAGTGCAGCAACTACCCGCACGGAAAAGCTACTAGAAAATCGTTTGGGGAATCAGGCTTTAGTAAGAGTGCAAGAACCTGTTCAGCTAGATGATTTTTCTGAACCAGAACCGGATATCGCGGTGGTGAGATTCGATCCGCTTTACTACGAAGATCATCATCCCAATCCTTCAGAAATTTATTTAATTATTGAAGTTGCAGATACTACTTTGAGTAAAGATTGTGGAATTAAAGCCAGAATTTATGCCCAATCTGGGATTGCTGATTATTGGGTGTTAGATGTAAATAACCGTCAGCTTCATGTATTTCGAGAACCAAGTGAAAATGGATATCAAAGTGAGTTAATTTTGTCTGATAGCAGGAGAGTTTCGCCTTTGGCGTTTCCGGAATTTACGATCGCAGTTGGCGAAATGTTACGTCCGCTAGCCTAGATAAATAATCGCTACAAAACTCGATCGCTTCAGACAAATCGCTAGTTACTTGCGGATATTCCACCAAAGGAGGATCGATAACTATTAAAGTTACTCCTAATTCATCGGCAACTAATCTTTTAATATCTTCTCCCCCTGGCGTACCGGAAGCTTTAGTTACTACCGTTGAAATTTGCCAATGTTGCCATAAAGCTTTTTCTAATTCGGCAGGAATGGGCGGACGCATGGCAAATAATTTGTCTATCGTAAAACCTGCGGCTAATGCTGCTTCGATCGAACTCGTTAAAGGCAAAACTCTAGCAAATAAAGTCGATCGCTTTTGCCAATCTCTAAATAAAGGTAAAACTTTATACCCAATCGTGAGCAAAACTCTTTGTCCTTCTAAATATTCCCCAGCTAGCAGAGTATCGAAACTATCTAAATGTACGATCTGACGGCTAGTACTAAGGGAATTCTCGCTTTCAAAACGCGGTCGTTCGTAACGCAGATAGGGAATTGCCAATTGGGTACAAGCCGCGATCGCATTTTTGGAAATCTCCACCGCATAAGGATGAGAAGCATCCAACACCGCCCCTATGTTCTCTGTTGCCAAAAATTGCCGAATTTGAGCAAAATCTAATCGCCCCACCCAAACTCGCAACACCGGGACATCTGGGTAAAGCGATCGAGCATTTTCTGTCGTTACAGAAATAGTACACGGCAGCTGAGCTTGTGCGATCGCAGCTGCCAATTGACTACTCTCAGTAGTCCCACCAATCAACCAAAGTCGCTTATTAGTCTCTGCTTGGTCTTCCAACAGCTTACCCTACTAGGAAAAAGCTAACCTTTCAGGGCTTTCCGAAAATTCTTCCGAAAAGATCCATTTACCAACAAAACAGGCCACAGCAGCGACATTGTAACGCGAGTAGGCAAATCCCGGTTAAAGTTTGTTCTCTCAAACCCAGTCCAGAACTTCCAGATCCCAGCTACGTAACCTACCACTAATGCTATAACAATTAACTTACTCATAGAATCTCCTTGCAGGGGATACCATTTAATTTCAATTATGGGCGTTCAAACAGCCCTTGTCTCGCTGCCAGTGAGAATTGATACGCTGAAGGGGCTAGTGCAAGACGGCAGGGGGCAGGGGGAAAGGGAAAGTAAAAATAACTTTATTTTGACTTTTAACTTTTGACTTTTG